>NZ_JAUBUB010000046.1:0-33655 GCF_036705265.1 Microcoleus sp. B4-C2 | reverse complement strand
GGCATCTTGCCCGTGGCAAATATATGAACAGGCAAGATGCCTGTTCCACAACATAATATAATTTATTGATTAATTAATTGTGGCACGGGCATCTTGCCCGTGGCAAATATATGAACAGGCAAGATGCCTGTTCCACAACATAATATAATTTATTGATTAATTAACTGTGGCACGGGCATCTTGCCCGTGGCAAATATATGAACAGGCAAGATGCCTGTTCCACAACATAATTATATATGAACAGGCAAGATGCCTGTTCCACAACATAATTATATAAGTCATGAGTTATGAAGGAGCTATAACTGCTAAAGCTTGGGGAATGACTCGGAATTTTGCAGGCGTGTAAGTTGTGATTTCACCGTCAGTATTAATCGGACGGCGTTTGCTAGTATTCACCTCAAATTCTTGAGCGTACAAGACGCGAACGTTAGGCGAACTGGTATAATTTCCTTGCCTCATAGCCGGCAGCAAAGCAATGATTTCCCACCAGTGTATTGTTTCCAAACTGTACAAATCCAGTCGCTTGTCGTCGATTGTGGCATCCTCGGCTACTGTCATCCCTCCGCCGTAATAGCGACCGTTGCCAATGGCAATTTGAATAGTTTTCACCTTAAAAGATTGGTTGTTTACCTTAATTTCTGCTCGGAACGGTCGCGCTGACAAAATTGTCTGCAAAGCAGTAAAAGCATAAGCTAAAACTCCCCAGCGCTGCTTCACGTTTTTAGTCAGCCGCTGGGTAATTTGCACGCTCAATCCCAAACTCGCCACATTAAAAAAATGCTTGCCGTTCACCCAACCTAAGTCTATGAGCCGAACTTTACCCCTGGCGATTACTTGACAAGCTGCTGATAAATCTGTAGGGATTCTCAGAGTGCGGGCTAGGTCGTTAGCTGTTCCCATGGGCAAAATACCCAAGGGTAACTTGGTGTCTATCAAACCTTCTATGGCGGCGTTGAGAGTGCCGTCGCCACCGCCAATTATTACTAATTCGACTCGATTTTGGTAGCGGCGAATCGTGTCGGAAAGTTCGTGGGCGTGGTCGGTAGACTCTATAATTAACTCAAAACCCAGTGCTTCTAATTTTACAGTGGCTTGAGATAATAGCTTTTGCCCTTTTCGGGAGTGCTGGTTTACTAAAAGTAGAGCTTTCTTCATTTGTTAATTTTTAATTAGGAATATTGCGTATTTTAAATTACAAAAAGTATAGCTTGATGCCTTAACTGCATGAAATTAATGCTTTACTTCCATTTTACCAGTTATGATGGATTGACAAAAATGTTAAAAAATGGATAATTGTAGCAAAAGATTTGTAAAAAATAGCTCCCTCCGGCTCTGACTTAGCAGCAAAAAACCTCGCTTGTGGATCGAACTTAATTTAAAATCATGTATAATATTTTACAAAAAGCCCAAGTCGCTGCCGATCGCCAAAACTGGCAAGGCTTAGTTGAATGCTTGCAGCAAGTGACAGCCGACGGTAGGAAGCCGCAGGAAGAACACATTTTAGAGCAAGCTGTCAGTTTAGCAATAGAAGCCTTAAAATCGGGCGATTTTCAAGACCGTTGGGAAATTGCTAAAGTATTGCCAAATCTGGGAAATGGCGCGATCGCACCTTTAATTGCCGTGCTCGAAGACGAAGACGCAGACACGGAGCCCCGGTGGTTCGCCGCCCGCATTCTCGGAAAGTTCGTGAAGCTAAGCTATCCCGTAGGGAATCGCCCGGAAGTGATTCAAGCTTTAGTAGAATTAGTCAAAAATTCCGACGAAGAATTGAGCCAAATCGCCGCCGAAACCCTAGGGAATTTCGGCCCGACAGCCATAGAATCCCTAGCAACTCTCCTACTCCAAGAAGACTCGCGACAGTTTGCAACAGCAGCACTCGCCCAAATTCGGCGCACCGAAACCATCCCACCGCTGTTGAGCGTAGTCGGAGACTCTCAAGTTGCGGTGCGGGCAGCCGCAATCGAGGCCCTGAGCAGCTTTCACGATTCCCGCATCCCCCCGGTACTGGTAGCAGCACTCAAAGATCCGGCGACAGCAGTCAGAAAAGAAGCCGTGCGAGCTCTGGGTGTGCGCGCCTATTTAGATGCAGAATTAGATTTAGTTAACTTACTCAAACCTTTGCTTTCCGACATCCGATTAGAAGTTTGTCAGCAAGCGGCGATCGCGATCGGGCGAGTGAAAACCGATGCTGCTGCTGCTGCTTTATTTGAATTGCTGCGATCGCCCCTAACTCCGGTGGAATTGCAAATCGAAACTGTGCGCGCCCTAAGCTGGATGGAAACTGCAACCGCTTTAGCATATTTGCATCAGACATTAATGGCGCAATTTACTAACATAAATTATAGTCTTTGTCAAGAAATAGTCACTGTTTTAGGGCGAGTAGAAAAGCCGGAATTAAAAGCTGCTGCTGCTGAAATTATGATTGATTTGCTGAAAACAGATCATCCGGCCGTGCAGGAGGCCGTCAGCAAAAAATCTTTAGCTTTAGGTTTAGGAAAATTAGGAGATATGAGAGGGCTAGATGCTCTAATTTCAATGTTGGGCGACGCAGACAACAGCGTCAGGCTACACTGCATGGCAGCGCTCAAACAGCTAGGTGCTGCTGAGGCTAGGCAGAAATTAGAAAGCTTAGTGAAACAAGAGAGTCTCGAACCAAAATTGAAACAAGGAATTGCGATCGCCCTGCAAGAATGGCAATAAAATTAAGAGCGGGCGGATTTACGGAGAACATTTAAATTTAGGGTGCGCCATAAGCACCTTAAGTAGAAATTAAATATTGAATTTTGAACTCGATAACTGAAAAATCACAACTTTAGCTGTGCTCAATTGGCAGTCGGACTCGGAAAGTCGAGCCGAGTCCTTCCCCAGGACTTTCGGCCCAGACACTGCCGCCGTGGAGTTCCACGAGATGGCGGACGATCGCCAATCCCAGTCCCAGCCCGCCGTAATTGCGCGTAGAAGTGCTGTCAGCTTGGCGGAAGCGATCGAACACAAAGGGCAAAAACTCCTTGCTGATGCCAATTCCCGTATCGCTAACAACGATCAAAACAGAGTGAACCGGAGACGGCCCAGACAAGATGGCGCCACCCCCTGCTCCCGGTTCCCCATCCTCCGAGAGCGTGATTTCCACGCGACCCGACGGCGGCGTAAACTTAATAGCATTCGAGAGCAAATTAGACACCACCTGCTGCAAACGAGTAGCATCGCCCTTCACCAAGCTCACCCCTTCGCCACAAAAACTGACCAATTCAATTCCCCTAGCTTCAGCATCAGGGATCAGCGCCTTCACCGCCGTTTCTACAATCCGCACCAAATCTACCGGGAACAGCTTCAAACACACTTTGTTGCTCACAATCCGGGAAACATCCAGCAAATCCTCAATCATCTGAGTTTGCAACCGCGCGTTTCGCTCAATAGTCTCCAAACCCACAGCCGTTTTTTCGGCACTCATCTGGCGCTGCCGCAGCATCTGGGCCCAGCCCAAAATCGCGTTCAGAGGCGTCCGCAACTCGTGAGAAAGCGTTCCTAAAAACTGGTCTTTAATCCGGTTAGCCTCTGCGGCTTCCCGGTAAAGCCGCGCATTGTCGATCGCCACCGCCGCATCCCGCGCCAAATCCTCCAGCAAAACCAAATCGCTCTCCCCGCAGCGGCGGCCCGACTCCCCGCACAGCAACGAAATCGCTCCCAGCGTCCGCCCACGAGCGATCAGCGGCACGCAGATTGCCGACAGTACCTGGGATTGGGCTCGCAGCACCAACTGCAGTTCCCTGTCCGGCACAACCGCCTCGATCACCCATTCCGGTATTTCTGGGTAGAGCTTCGACTCACCAGTCCGTAGCACCTTTGCTACTCCGTGCCGTCCCTGGGGGTCTAGTGGCATACGCTGATCGATTTGCCACAGCAGAGCGACTTTGCTCGGATCTGAGTGAGCAACTGCTTGCAAGCGGATCGAGCCGTCGGCATCGAGCAAATGCACACAGCACCAATCCCCCAGCCCCGGTACTGTTAAATCTGCCAAACCTTGCAGCGCCTCCTCGTAATCCAGGGAAGCCGACGACAGCAAAGCCAAAGCTTGAGCGTTAAAATAGGCTGTTTGGGCCGATCGCTGGCGATCGTCAATATCAGTACAAGTCCCGAACCATTTAAGAATTTTCCCCTCAGCGTCCCGCACGGGCAATGCCCTGCCCAGATGCCAGCGGTAAGCCCCGTCAGAGGCTCGTTTAAAGCGGTATTCCACCTCGTAAGTCCTCCCCGTCTGCACCGAGGTCTTCCAGCTTTCTACGGAATCTTCCACATCATCGGGATGCAGGGCTAGCTCCCACCCCCAGCCTTGAGTTTCCTCCAGTGTCAAGCCAGTATATTCAAACCAGCGCTGGTTGTAGTAGTCGAGCCAGCCGTCGGGTCTGGCAGTCCAAACTATTTGCGGGATGGCTTCAGCGAGGACGCGGTACAACTGTTCGCTGGCTTCGGCTTCGCGACGAGCGGCCTGTTCCCGCGCCAATGCCCAATTCCGCTGTTCTTCGGCTTCTTTGCGAGCGGTGATGTCGCTAATTACGCCGATCCATTTGCAGGGATTGCCTTGTTTGTCAAGCACTGCTTTGCCCCGATCGATCCAATGGAGCAAGCCACCCCGTTGGCACTGAACGCGGTATTCCTGAAAAAATGGGGCAGCAGAACTGTCTGGCGCACTCAAATACCGATCGACTGCGACCAAAACTCGATCGCGGTCGATCGGGTGCAAGATACTGTTCCAAGCTGCTCTTGTCCTCGGAAATCCGCCTTTTGCGTACTCCAAATGTTCGTCTACGTGACCGAACCACAGCACGATGTCGGTCTCGATATCCCATTCGTAAATCAAATCACTGGCACTTTCTGCTGCAATCCTAAACCGCTCTTCAGACTGTCGCAGCACTTCCAGAAACTTAAAGCGTTCAGTCACGTCCAAAACCAGAGACAGCACCGATACCAACTGTCCCGAATCGCTGTAAAAAGCCGAATTGTACCACTCGCAGTGTACCAACGAACCCCTCTTATTATAATTGCTGTTGCGAACTACATTGCAGCGATTTTCGGGTTTTTTTAAACTATAAATTGCAGATTCTACCTCTGACAAATCGCCCTTGGAAATAAAGTTCCAGTCGCTAAAATGCTTGCCTAAAACTTCTCTTTTTTCCCACCCAAAAATATTCTCGGCCGCCGGCGACCACCCGCTGAGACGAAAGTTTTCATCCCACTCAATCACCGCTAGGGGCGTATTTTCAAAATGAGAAGTGAGTTTTTGCAGCGCCTCGCGCAGGGATGCTTCTACTTGCTTTCGCCCCGTAATATCGCTAAAAGAAATAGCAATGCCGTCTCCCAATTTAACGGTCATAATCCGAAACCAGGCGACAATGCCTTCGTTGTTGTAATAAATCTCGGTTTCGAGGGGAATTCCTGTTTCTACAACTTGCACGTAACGGTCGAACAAATTGTTATCTTTATGCCCCGGCAGCACTTGCAGCAATCGCTTGCCGGTTAATTCGCCCGGGGTACGGTGTTGCATTTTTGCCGCTGCGGGATTGACGTATTCCCATTCAAAATCCACAATTGTGGATTCGTCGCGGATGCTGCGGAACACGTTAAAACCGTCTAGAGATAATTCCTGAAAAACGCGGAAGCGTTCTTCGCTTTCTTGCAGCTTGCCTACGGTGTCAAGCAGGAGATCCTCGACTCGCTCGCGCTGCGTTATTTCTGCAAGCAATTGCTGGTTAATTTGCTGGAGTTCGGTTGTGAGGGAGGGGACGGAATTTGTAATATCAGAGTCGGCTTGCAGTCGATCGACCTTTTCAGATTCCAGCGCCGTATTTCCTGGAAAAGAGGCCGCCCCAGCCAAAGCCAACACTTGAGAAATCCAAGGTCTCAGGGACGCTACAGCCCACAAAGAGATGATAGCGGTAACGGGGGCGATCGAACTTGACAGCCAGTAGCTGGGGTGCACCAGCATCCAAACTTGCATCAAGTAAGTTGTCCCGCCCCAGAAAAACCAGGCTCCCAATAGGATAAACCCCTTGCTCAAAGGCACGTCCCGCTGCTTCCGGGCATAGTATGTCAGAAGTGCTGGAATTGAATAATAAGCCAAGGCAATTAACACATCGCTGACCACCTGCAGTCCCATCAACTGGGGTTGCCACTGGCAACAGCCATCTTGCGGAATAAAATTGTGGTTAAATGACATAATCTTAATAAAGAGCAGCATTTCGGCTTTCCTGTGCGATCGAGCTTAGTTGCACTTGTGTTGCTGACCCGCTAATTTCTAGTTTATACACAAAAAAACATAAAACAAAAGTGACTTTAGTCCGGGGAGGAAAGTTCACAGCAGGCTTTAACCTGCCTGAAATATTTGTCCATTTATTGAGAGGTTTAGGGAGAGTGAGATACTATAATTCCCAAGGAGGTACTAAATTAAATGCTATCTTTTGAATTCACAACTTACGGAAAAACAGAGCAATTGAGCGCACTTGATGAAGGGATTACTAGAGTGCCGTTCATTGAAACGGTTTAGCTAGCAACTGGCAATATTCGATAAATTCATCTTTATTGAATCTATTTTTTGATAAGTTTGCAGATTCAGAAATCCCTTCAACATAGGAGAATCGACCTCTACTTGGAGGCTCAGAAATCCTGCCGGAGCAGATTGATGCTTAGAGCGCAGCATCCCCGCCTCTGGCGCTGGAATCAAAACAAATCTGTACCTGTATCAAAGTCTACTAAATTCTGCTACTACATCGGTTAATGTCACAGATTATCTTCCAGTAAAATTTCTGAAACCATCTCGAATTAAACATCCATGCGCTTAGAGCAGCTTCAAGCATTTCTTTCAGTTGCTGAAACTGGTAGCTTTCAGCAAGCGGCCCGGAAGTGTGGCGTTACCCAATCGACTATTAGCCGCCAAGTGCAGGGATTAGAAGCGGAAGTGGGTTTGTCGCTGTTTCACCGCACGGCCCACGCGAAACTGACTGTGGGAGGGGAATGCCTACTGCCTCACGCTCGCAAAATCTGTCAGACTTGGCGAAATGCTGCTGAAGAATTGGGAGACTTACGGGCGGGAAAGCAGCCGGAACTCTGCGTGGCGGCGATTCATTCGGTTTGCGCTGCTTATTTGCCACCTGTGCTGCAAAAGTTTTGCCGCGACTATCCAGACGTGCAATTGCGAGTGACTGCCCTCGGTAGCGATCGAGCTCTGAAAGTCCTCAAAGATGGTTTGGTGGACATAGCGGTGGTGATGAACAACCGCCATTTTACTCAAGCCCCGGAAATGTTGGTTGAGGTGCTCTACAATGAGCCGATCGAGGTGTTGATGGCGGCGGGTCATCCCCTGGCCCAGTACGAACGAGTACCTTGGCCGGAATTGATTTGTTACCCGCAAGTGGTGTTTAAGGACGGGTACGGAATGCAGCGGATGGTGCAAGAACAATTTGGACGCATCGGTGCTAAACTTCATGCTGTTTTGGAACTCAACACTCTTGATGCTTTTCGGGGTGTGGTGCGACAGGGAGAGTTGATTGCTTTGCTGCCGCATTCAGCTTTGGTGGAGGCGAAGGGCGATCGTACTTTAGCAATTCGGTCGATCGCCCCAGAGCGCTCAAATTCCAAGGTTTCGACGATCGGTCAATTGGCCGCAGATCCCACTTGGACTCGCGAAGTGGTATTGGTGACAACTCACGATCGAATGCAAATTCCGCCGATCGCCCATTTCTGGAATTTGGTACGCGAATTTGTGCCGCCATTTGATGTAATCAAGCTAGAAAAATCAGGCAGTTAATACCATTTTAGATTTTAGATTTTAGATTGGGAATGACTGATGAAATAAGGGTTTGGATATTTCCAACAATTGCCTTCTTTTTGGGAACTGGTATAATTCGATAATTTTGAATAGATAGTTCTGAAAATTAAATTTAAAACGGTTCAAATACTACCAATTACCCCTTACCAATTACCAACTTCAAATGTTATGAGTGACGCATTTAGAGAATTGCTGCGAAAAATTGGCAGCGGAGTACACACAGGAGAAAACTTAACTCGCTCCGAAGCAGCAGCAGCCACGCGGATGATGCTGCTGGGGGAAGCAACACCAGCTCAAATCGGAGCTTTTATGATTTCCCACCGCATTAAACGGCCGACTGGGGAAGAATTAGCCGGAATGCTCGATGCTTATGAAGAATTGGGGCCCCTTCTTGCCCCTCCAAACCGAGAAAAAGGGTTTTCGGTCTCTACCGTAGCCGTGTTTGGCGTTGCTTACGACGGGCGATCGCGCACGGCTCCAATTAGCCCAATAACCGCCCTAATTTTAGCCGCATCTGGCGTCCCAACCCTCATGCACGGGGGGGATACCATGCCAACCAAGGAAGGCATTCCCCTGATTGAAATTTGGCGCGGTTTGGGAGTTGACTGGAGAAAACTGAGTTTAGAAAAAGTCCAGCAAGTTTTTGACAATACGGGTTTGGGTTTTGTGTACCTTCCCAAGCATTTTCCTCAAGCCGCCGCTTTAGTGCCCTACCGCCGCGAAATTGGAAAACGGCCACCTTTTTCGACAATGGAGTTGATGTGGTGTCCCTGTGCCGGCGATGTTAACGTCATATCGGGCTACGTCCACCCGCCGACAGAAGGTATGTTTCAAAAAGCCTTTGACTTGCGGGGAATCAAAAATTATACCACAGTCAAGGGATTGGAGGGAAGCTGCGATTTGCCGCGCGATCGTACTGCGATTATCGGCATTGCTAAGCCGGATGCCGAGTTTGAACGAGTGCTTTTAGCTCACGGAGATTACGGTTTTAGCAACACAAATCCTGCCTTTGAATCAGCCCCTGAGTTATTCAAACAAATGCAGGAAGTTTTGCTTGGAAAACCATCGGAATTGATGCAGTCCGCTATCTGGAACGGCGGATTTTATCTGTGGCGCAGCGGAGTTTGTGTGGATATAAACTCTGGTTTAATTGAGGCCGAAACTTTACTCAGCAGCGGTCAAGTCGTCCAAAAACTTGAGGAAATTAGCCAAGCCGTTAGTGTTTTTAGTTGAGAATGACAGTTGACAGTTGACAGTTGACAGTTGACCGTTAACTACTGACTACTGACTACTAGACATCTCCAATAATTATTGTGGAACAGGCATCTTGCCTGTTCAAAACAGGCAATTCTTGCGATAACTACTGACTGCTGACTACTGACTACTGACTAATGACTAATAACTAAGGATCGTGGATTAAATAACTTCGTAGGTTGGGTTGAGGAACGAAACCCAACAATCAAGCGTGGCGTTGGGCGGAGTGAAACGCAGGGTTCGTTCCTCAACCCAACCTACAAAAAATGCAACTTATTTAATTCTCATTCCTAATGACTAATCATAAAATTGCTGTAATTGTACTTGCAGGCGGTCAAAGTTCGCGGATGGGTAGGGATAAAGCTATGCTGGAAATAGAGGGCAAATCCTTATTGCAGCGGGCGTTGGAAGTTGCCGCAGTTGTAACCCCCGAAGTTTATGTTCTGACTGCTTGGCCCGATCGCTATCGATCGACCTTAACCGAAACATCCCAATTTCTGGTAGAGTACAATCCGGGCTCCGGGCCCTTGGTTGCATTGACTCAGGGATTGACAGAAATAGCCGCCGACTGGATTTTACTGTTAGCTTGCGATTTGCCTTTGTTGGATGCCCAGATTATTCAGAATTGGGCAAGTCAGTTAACCGAATTTCCCCCATCAACTTTAGCAGTTGTGCCTTATCAAAATTCGCGCTGGGAGCCTTTGTGCGGCTTCTACCGCCAACAATCTCTGCCCAGCTTGCAAAGTTTTATTGACAAAGGTGGACGTTCCTTTCAAGTGTGGTTAAATCAAATTCCCGCAATCCCTTTACCTGTAGGGGAACGAGAAGCAGTAATGTTATCGAATTGCAATACATTAGAAGAGTTTGAGCAATTAAAAGGTAAAATGAGTAACTGTTGACTTTTGACAGTTGACAGTTAACTGACTAACTACTAATTACTAATTACTAATGATTAACCAATATTGGTTGCTAGATCGCGATATAACTTTCCTCAATCACGGCTCTTTTGGGGCTTGTCCGATTCCCGTACTCGAAGCGCAAACCATTTTTCGAGAACAACTGGAAAGAGAACCTTTGCGCTTTTTACTGCGGGAATTTGAACCCTTGTTGGATAATGCGAGAAATCAGTTAGCAGCATTTCTCGGTGCGAGTGAGGATGACTTGGCTTTTGTCCCGAATGCCACGACGGGAGTAAATGCTGTTTTGCGATCGCTCTGTTTTTCTCCGGGCGACGAATTGCTAACTACAAATCAGGAATACAACGCTTGCCGCAACACACTTAACTTTGTAGCCGAGCGGACAGGTGCTAAAGTAATAGTAGCAGAAGTCCCCTTTCCCATTGAGTCACCCGACCAAGTTATTGAAGCAATAATTAAGTGCGTTTCACCGCAAACAAAGTTAGCCTTATTAGACCACGTTGTCAGCCAAACAGGTTTAATCTTTCCCATCAAACAGTTAGTCGGTGAGTTAGCTAACCGTGGCGTAGATGTATTGGTAGACGGAGCTCACGCGCCGGGAATGGTAGCACTCAATTTAGATGAAATTGGCGCGGCTTACTATACGGGAAATTGCCACAAGTGGCTGTGCGCGCCGAAAGGTGCGGGCTTTTTATACGTGCGGCGCGACAAACAAAATGCCATTCGGCCAACTACAATCAGTCACGGTGCTAATTCGCCCCGCGCTGATAAATCGCGCTTTCAGCTAGAATTTGACTGGATGGGAACTGTCGATCCTAGCCCCTATTTGTGCGTGCCTGTAGCTATTGATTTTATGGGTTCTTTGTTGAGCGGCGGATGGCCGGAATTGATGGCAAAGAATCATGCTTTAGCATTGGCTGGAAGAAAAATATTGGCGGACAAATTAGATTTGCCGCTACCTTGTCCAGATGAAATGGTGGGTTCGATGGCTGTTGTGCCGCTGCTAGACTCCCAGTCTGATGTGGTTGCAAAGGGAGGAATTCCACCTTTGCAAGAGGCGCTGTGGGAGATTTTTAAAATTGAAGTTCCGGTGATTCCTTGGCCGAACGCTAGTAAGCAGTTGGTGAGGATTTCGGCTCAGTTATATAATACTTTACCGCAGTATCAATATTTAGCTAATGCCCTGGTTGAGCTGACTAGAATTTGAGTTGGAGCTTCCCGAAAAGAAACATAACACCCAGCTACAAATAGTTATAGGTTTGTAGTTAGGGTGTCCGTCCTCATAGTTTGGGAGAATACAGACTATTTGTCCTTACTATAAACGTAGTAAAGGTTATACAAATAGGGCCCATAATAGTAAAAATTATGTAAGGAATCACCTTTATTCCTCTTGAATTGGGATACTATTTATACTAATTCTCAAAACTCATGCAACAGTAGCGCTCCGGGTGCGTCGCCACCTGCCAATCCTAAAAAAGAGCGACAATCTCCAAGCGACGCACCTTACCTGAAGCGTGAGCGTAAACAAACCAAAAACTCATAATTGTTGCAAGAGTTGGGAGAATTGGTATTACATAAAATAAAAAAAGCCACAAAAATAGATTTAAAACCCCATCGCTCTCAACTTCACCAATCCGCCCAAAGCGAATAAAATTTGTAAATAACCCACGAAAAATCCTACGTTAAAATAGGGTTGTCAAAGCGGATAGTGCACAACTTCCGCGCCACAGAATATAATGTATCAACAGTTGCATTTTTGCAGACAAAAAAAGGAAATGAAAAGAGGCGAATACCATGTCCAATGCCATGATGGTAATTTACCCCTATCGCGAACAGTACACCTGGGTTTTTGACGACGAGCGAGTCGGACTTGTCCGAGAACCATTTGTTCAGGGTGTCCCCGAAATGATTAACGCGCTTGTCGCAGACATTCCCAATGCCGCCCAAGGTTTCCGACTTTTATTTTCAGCCAATCCATTTCCCGGATATCAAGCAGAAATGCTGTGGTTGAAAGCAGAATACGGCGGTAACTGGTATCGGTGGGAATCGAAAAATCTCGAAGGCTGGCTGTGTCCGGCTATGTTCAAATACTTTCCAGAAGCCCCGCCCAAGTTTTACTGCAAAGCTGAAAAACTGCAATAACCAACAGCAAGTCTATGAAAAACTTGTCAATTTTTAAAAGAGACTTTGTTACACCAGTCGCTGAAATATCTCGAAAAAAGCCTAAATTCTTCCTGTATATAGTGGGGCTATTTTTCCTAGTTTTCACAGCCGCCATCTCGGCTACATTGGGTGCAATTACCGCCCTTTTAGCTCCCGTGGAACCGCCAATTATCAATAGAGTATTAGAGGCGACGGGCTTTGACTATCTATCCTCCAACCGCTCTGGATACCGCCTGTCGCGGTCAGTTAATATCTTGATATTGGGAATTGACGCCATGCCAGAATCTGCTGCCAATTCCCCTAAGATATTTAACGGCCGCAGCGATACTATACTCTTATTTCACCTCGAACCTAGAGATAAATCTATTAGTTTACTTTCAGTTCCACGAGATACTAAAGTCGAAGTTCCCGGAATTAGATTCAGCAAAATTAGCGAAGCTAATGCTACGGGAGGAGCAGCTTTGGCGACGCAATTAGTTAGCAGTATGCTGAACAATACGAAAATTGAAAGATACGTGCGAGTCAGCAGCAATGCGTTTCGGGAATTAGTCGATTTGTTGGGCGGAGTTGAGGTATTTGTACCTCGCGCGATGTCCTATACAGATACTGCCCAAAAGTTAAAAATAAACTTAGGCCAGGGATGGCAAACTCTCAACGGAGAACAAGCAGAACAATTTGCTCGATTTCGCAACGATGGTTTAGGAGATATTGGCCGCATTCAGCGGCAGCAATCTTTAATTCAAGCTATTCGGGACCGCCTCGCAAGTCCATCAGCATTGGTGCGCTTGCCACAAATTGTTCGATTGATGCAAAAATATGTGGATACAAACCTAAGTTATGAGGAAATATTGACGCTAGCCAATTTCGGTTTGCAATTGGAGCGAGATAATTTTAAAATGGTAATGTTGCCGGGAAGTTCTAGTTCAGAAACAGGGGATTTGAGGAGTTATTGGATTGTAGATGCGATCGGGCGCGATCGCATTATGACACAATACTTGAACCTGGGCGTGCCGGATTTTGAACAAGGACGAATTCGCAATTCCAGCGACTCCCTGTTGCCAAAAAACCTCAAAATATCTGTCCAAAACGCTTCTAGCAAACCGACAACTGCAAAAAACATTGCTGACTTTCTCACAAAAAAGGGCTTTTTTAATGTATCTGTAGTGCAGGATGCGCCCCAGAAGCAGCGTCAAAGTCAAATTATTGTTCAGCAAGGCGATTTAGAGGCAGCGAATCTACTGCAAAAAGAGTTAGGCGGCGGTAAAATTGAAGCATCTTCTACGGGTGAAATCAATTCTGACTTGACACTTCGCGTTGGCGAAGATTGGGTAAAGCGATTTTAATTAGTAATTAGTCAGTAGTCATTAAGCTGTCGCGCATTTAAATTGTATATTCAGGGCGGGCGGGACGCCCACCCCACAAGACTTTGATTTTTTTGACATAGAATTTAAAGGCCGCAACAGCTTAGTCATTAGTCAACAGTTAACAGTCAACAGTCAACAGTCAACAGTCAACAGTCAACTATGCCCAATTCCCCATTCCCATCATCATGAAAAGTGTTTTCAGAATTTTCCTGAGCCTGGTTTTAAGTTTAGTGTTGGCTTGTGCGTGGGTTCTGCTGAGTGCTACTCCGGCATTTGCCCTGCCAAAAACAAATATTAATTACACAAATATTAATTTGTCCGATCGCGATTTTTCCAACTCTGATTTAGCGGGGGGAACATTTGTCGCTGCGGAAATGCGGGGAACCAATTTTCAAGGTGCTGATTTAACTAATGCGATTTTGACCAAGGGAGTTTTGCTGAATGCCAACTTGTCAGGTGCTAACCTCTCCGGCGCTTTGGCAGATAGAGTTACATTCGACGGCGCTAATTTGACAAATGCTAATTTTTCCGAGGCAATTATGACTCGAACTCGGTTTTTTGATGCTGCAATTTCCGGCGCTGATTTTACTGACGCGATTATCGACGCTTATCAAGTGACTCTCCTGTGCGAGAAAGCAGATGGTGTCAATCCCGTGACGGGAGTTTCTACTCGCGAAAGTTTGGGATGTCCGTAGGAATTCACACTTAAAGAAAATCCCTGGCTAATTATTTCATTAGATGCACCTGTAGGGAAGTGAAATACACAAATTAAAGCCCCTCTCCTGCAAGGCGAGGGGTTTGAGGAAATTTCCCATTATCGGCTCTATCGAGCGCTACAAATGCCTGTGCTGGCAGTACCAACTACCAAATCAGAATTCAACAGCAAATCTAGATCGGTGTCAGGATTAACAGCATACAAATCGACTTTATCTCTACCCAAAAATACCCCGATCAAAGTCCCGATTCCCGCACCGCCGAGCACCTCTTCAGTCGCGATCGCCCGATCGCCCGTAACACCTGCGATCGCCGCCGCTGCTGCTGCACCCAACGCCGTATTCTTAACCAGATTACCAACATTAACACCCTTGGTAACAGTTTCTTTCCTAGTAATCACTTGCGAAGTGGCATTGAGAGGCACTCTGCTCCCGTTGAGTATACTTAATTCTTGAGCCACAAACTGAACGCCCGAAGTAGTCGATCGCAATTCGCCGCTAATTTTCGAGCCTTCCGGTATCAGCACTTGACCATTACTTCCCGTGATATCCGCAGCTACAGTCAGCGTAATCGGAGACTTGTCATTAGGGGCGAGCAAAATCTTGCCTTTTGTGTACTCGATTGGGATAGTCACCCCCCTGGGAATTTGCACAGCAACCGACTCGCTAACATCAATCTTAGCAATGTAAGGAGAATTAATTGGTCTTGCTTGATTGGTACTCACTAATGTTTGATAGATAAAAGCAGCTACTTCAGCTCGCGTTGCTGACTTGTTAGGTTTGAGAGATTTAGGATTGGGATAGCTGACAACTAACTGTTTTTCAGTAGCAGCCGCAACGCTTTTGACAGCATAAGTTTGAATCTCACCCGCATCATTATAGTAGCTGAGAACATCTTGAAAATCGCACGTAGGCTCATAGCCCATGCCGTTATTTAAAGCGACTACAACTTGAACGCGAGGAATCTGCTGTGTTGGCCTGAAAACATTGCCGGGATAGCCAGACATCCATCCCATTTCGTAAGCTTCGGCGATCGCCCCGCTTGCCCAAAAATTGGAGGTAACATCGGCAAACCTTACAGCACCGCGGGTTTTTGCCTTTTTCACCGAACGGATCATTGCCGCAAATTCAGCCCGCGTTACCGGTGCATCCGGGCGAAAACTACCATCGGGAAATCCTTTGATAATTCCTCTTTCTGACAAATCTTGGATAAAGTCTTTTGCCCAGTAGTTATTATTAACATCCGAAAAAGCTGTCTGAGCAAAAGCAGGCGCGGGAGTTAGCATCGGCGCTGCGGTTCCGGCAACTGTTCCCAGTGTTAATAAAACAGATGTACCAGATTTAATGCGATGTAATACAGACATTTTTGATTCTCCAATTTACACAAGTTTTTTATTGAGGAGAACTAAGCTTTTGATAGGCTGATTGATTCTGCCCAACTTGCTCTTTCCCTCGGTTATGTAATCATTATTGAAGAATTTTACTTATGGTGCGGGGAAGATACGGTCTTTTAAAATAAATATTTTTATGGTGATTGGGTAATTTTAAAATGCTTAAATTCCTTAAAATCCTTATGTTGCTTATCTCCCTTATCTACCTTGAAATTATAGAGTTCTGGATGCAGAGCCTTTATATGTAGGGGCGGTGCCAAGAGCGCCCGCCCTCACTCGACTAGATTAATGACTAATAACTAATAACTAATGACTACTATCTAATGACTACCGACTACTGACAACTAACTAATGACTAATACTTGCGATCGGTTCCCAACTTGTCACATCTTCAAATAAAGATTGATACCCTGCTGCATTGGGATGAAGTCCGTCTGCAATCAAGCGCGATCGCCACCAATCACTGCCCCGATTTATCCATTTATCAAAAATATCTAAATAGGGAATTCCCCGCAACTCACAAGCTAATTTCGTTGCTTCTTTATACCGATATTGGTCAGCATGATTGTAGTACAAACAATCTTGAAAAGGCATTTTACTTTCATCCACCGGCACCATCCCGACAAATATCACCGGACAAAGTTGTTGGGACAGGTTTAACAAATGATCCAAAACAGTTTTAAAATGTTCAAACTCAGTGTAGCTGCGCCCGGTAGGCGACTGCACTCTCGCCGAATCGTTGAGGCCTACCGAAAGAATAATCGCATCCGGGAAACGGTTTCTCAGTTCGCCACGGTGGCGAAACTCATTCTCTAGCCGCTGGGAGACTTGATAAGCCCGATCGCCCCGAACGCCCAAATTGTATAAAACGTGTCCTGCACTCTCCGGTAACATCCACTGGCGCCGCAATCTTTCCACCCAACCCCCACCTACACCGTCGCCGAAACCGTAGATTAAGCTGTCACCGAAAGCAACCAATTTGAGGGGATGAGAATTTCCCCGATGCAAGTGACCAAAGGAATAGGCTGTTGCTACCTGCATAAGTAATGATACTCAGTTAATAAATTATGAATCTTGACATACTAGACTAGAATGTAACATTACATAAAGTAGGGAGTCTCATGGTTAAGCGTCCAACTTTCGATTCAACTCAGCTAACCCGTCGGGCGGAAGAGTTGATTAACGGTGCATCCAACCGCTATCGGATTACGGTGCAGGTGGCGAACCGCGCAAAACGCCGTCGATATGAAGATTTTGACAATATGGACGACCATCAAATGAAACCTGTAATGCGGGCGATATTTGAGATGTCGGACGAACTGACTCAGCCGGAAATTATCGGAGACATCTAGAGTTGGGGAGTTTTGAGTTTTGAGTGGTGAATTGCGAGTAATTTTTTTAAACTCCACACTCAAAACTTTCTTAAACTAGACTTGGGCGCGCGGGACGTGAAACCCGGTTGATTCCTAGTTCCCTTGTTAAAAAAACTCTGATGTTTCTAATAAACCGGGTTGAGGATCGTAAATCCTAAAATTAGAAACTAGGACATCTGCTTGGGGGTAAGTTTATGAAATTATTCTATTTTTGAAATTATTGTCAAAACCGTGAATAGATTAAAGCAGGGCTTAAGTTTTCTCTTGGTTACTTTGAGTGTAGCGATTTTCACGCTTTTGAGTTGGGTATTGGAATCCGGGGAACTGAGTATGTCGGCTTTGGAACCTTCGCTGCTGCGGAGTTCTGAGTCGGCCTCAGTGCAGCGGGTGGCTCAACAATCTGCGCCGCCGCAAGTGAGGGTGCAAGATGCGTGGAAATTGGTGTACGAAAAATTGCCGGATTTCCCGATCGAAAATAACTACATTTCTAAGGAAACTGGAAAAGTCGATCCTACCAATACTTTAGTCGGGCGGTTCATTCGATATCACGTATTTGTCAAAGGACGGCCGCCCAATTACCGCTTTGATTGGAAGTTGAGTTTAGCTGACTATTTGGGGGCGACTCCAGATTATTTGGTGGAAAGTGTTTATCCGGGAAAAGACGTTTTGCGCTCAAATCCAATGGAACAGGATCGCGCTGCTATTCAAAGGTTAAATAGAGCACAGCGGGATGCTTTGGTTCAAGCTTTGGTTGATGTTTTTACGGAGAATTCCGGGCGTGGGCGCACACCTGCGGGGGAAAAACCACAAGGGCGATCGAATTCGCCGGAGATACCGCAGCCGCAGCCGGGAGATGCGAAGTTGCTGGCACCTTAATACACCAGCTTGTAGAAACCGGGTTTTTTACGGAAATAGTGCTTTTGAGCCTTTAACAAAGGTAAAAAACCCGGTTTCTTTCGTATTTATGGGTAAGCCCTACTAATCTAAAATCCAAAATCCAAAATCTAAAATCCCTCAATGGTGGAACGTGTAATTAAAACGGGTGTTGGGTGGCGTTTGGGATGGAACCCGGAGGCCCAGGAGTTTAAGGGTTTGGTAGCTGGCGACGGTTGGGCGATCGAACTCACGGAGGCTGAGTTGAACGATTTTTGCCGATTGTTGGGGCAATTAGCAGGCACCATGAGTCAAATGGCCTCTGAGTTAATGGACGAGGAAAAAATCGCCATTGAAGCCGAAAGCGACTTGCTGTGGGTGCAGGTGGAAGGCTATCCCGAAGCTTACAGCGTGCAGTTGATCTTGAATGCTGGCAGGAGGTGCGAGGGTTTTTGGCCGGCGGCTGCGGTTCCGACTTTGGTGCAGGCCGCAAAAGTTTTAAAAGTTTTTTGACTTTTTTGGGAATTCTATGCTAAGCTGTTAAAGCTGTCGGGGCGTAGCGCAGCTTGGTAGCGCACTACTTTGGGGTAGTAGGGGTCGTGGGTTCAAATCCCGCCGCTCCGATTGTGATAAAACCTTCTCATAGAGAAGGTTTTGTTGTTTTATGGTCCGCGACGCAGCTCTTAACATTCTCAATTAGGGGCATGGGCCCAGAAACAAGAATCAATCTCTGCTTCCAAACAGTCGATAGCTGTATCCTCAAATTCAAAGGCTTTTCGATTGCTTCGCGACGCTCACAATAGACCTTTTGCAAAAGTCCTTTTGATAAATTGATCGGACGGGCAAGATGCCCATCCCACAAGAAAAAATAACTCTTGTGGGATGGGTCTAATGAAATTAAGCATAAAAAAATGGCGTTTGTACTTGACAAACGCCATTTTATAGCATTACAAACGTGGCGTCTTATCTTGTTTAAACGACGCTAATAATTCGCGAATTTGGTCGGCCGCAATCTCGCGCCCGCCCAAACCAAAAGCTAGAGCAATGCCAACTGCGATCGCCCCAAGCAGCAGCCCGAAAGCCAAATTCACAATATCGCTGCCAATGCCCATCTGTTGCAGGGCCAAGGCCGAAACAAAGGCAATAATCGCAACCCGAGCCGCTTGGCCCAAAAGCCGCGCTTGGCGAGTTCCAGAACTGGCAATCAAACTAAACGCCAGATTCGCCAAATACAAGCCGATCGCAAATACCACCAAACCGGCTAGCACCCTACCTGCAACCAGGACAATACCGCTAACAATCGCAGTCAGTGCTGGAATCCGCAGCACATCGGTAGCCGCCACCACAGCAAACAGCATGATGCCCACCTGCACCACGATGCCGACAAACTCAGAAGGGGTGCGGGCCGGAAGTTCCGGTTCCTGAAGAAACGTTGCGTCCGGATCGATCGAACTCGGCGGTAGTCGCAGTCGCTGTTTCGGCTGCTGCACTCCCAACCAAGAAAAGACATTGTTAAAGCCAATTCCCGTCAGGATATTAGTCACCAAATCGCTGATCCAGCGCCCCAAAAAGTAAGCAACCCCCAGAATTAGCGCTGCTGTAAAAATGTTGGGAAGCGCGCCCAGAATCGTGTTGAGCATCGCGATTGCCGGCTGCGAAATCGCCTGAATGTCCAAAGCGTTCAGAGCTGCGATCGCCGTTGGAATCAAAATCAAAACATAGACGATCGTACCGACAATCCACGACAGCGATTGTCCGCCCGAAGTCCGCGAAATTCCAAACCGAGTGCCCAAACCGTCCGCCCCAGCAGCAGCCAACAGATTCGTGACAATCCGCCGCACCACCATAGCCAGCAGCCAGCCCACAAACCCAATCACCACAGCTTCCAGAATTTTCGGAATTGCCGCCAGAATTTGGTTGAGTAAATTATTAACCGGCAGCAGAGCCTGCTGCATTTCCAGTGAGTCGAGAATCAGCGGCAAAAACAGCAGAAAAATGAACCAGTACAGCGCATTCGCCAGAGTATCGCTCAGCAGCAAAGGGCGCTCGCTGGGCGTAGCGCCTACCTCCTGATTCAAGCGCTCGTCCACGTTAAAAGCCCGCATTGCCCGCGATACGGCCATTTTGGCTACAGTCGCCAACACCCAAGCAATCCCCAACCAAATTAGCGCGCCGGCTAACTTCGGCAAGAAACCGGTAATTTGATTGAGAAAAGTATTGAGCGGTTGCGAGACAGCCGTTAGATTCAGCCGGTTGAAAAAGGCAATTAGGAAAAAGACAAAAATGATCCAGAAAACCGCTGCAGAAATCCATTTTTCCACTTGCGGGGCTCCAGATCCTTCCGGGCGGCCGGTAATCCAAGTAGCCAGCCGGTTGTCGAGCGTAGTTTTCTTGAGCAATCCCCCCACTAAAGATGAGACGAGGGCTGATACTATCAAGCCAATGAGCAGGATACCGACGGCCCAGAGGAGATTTTCAATGTTTGAGCCCTGAAGGAAATTGTTAATTCCGCGTTCCGCATCTGTCAGGGGATTTGCGGGCTGGGCCTGGGCCAAAAGGCGATCGGACAAAGCCGCTATGGGGCCCGATATCGGTTGAGTTATTTCTTGCCAAGTTTCATTCATTTTTTTCTCAGGTTAACGTCACATTTGACAAGGAGAAGACGAAACTTTAATAATAGTTCCAAAAAATCTAGACATCGCCTAAATTTAATGTTTGTACACTTTTCATGTACTGGGTTAACGACAAAACCCTCTATCGAATTTGGGATAAACCCATCTCCGACTGCTTTTGGGGCAATATTCAAAGCACCGTTCACATCGGCATTTATTAGTTGTCCAGTTTGGGTTCTGAACAATCCTCTTTTTACCCTACTGCCAATGTAGTCGGAATGTTGTTGAATTGGTTCCAAATCCAAAGCTGAATATTTGGAGGTGTAACTCTCCTCAACTAACACAACTTTAATTCCAGCAAGTTGTCCTTTGTACTGCAATATTTGCACGAATCGGCGATGGGGAATACGGGAAAAATTTAGATTGTCAACTTTACCAGTATTAATCCCATCTTTAAAATCCTCGTTCCAGCCTATAGCCCAATACGGTTCAGTTAGTTCTAAAAAAACAGATCGTGCGTAGTGCGTAGGTTGGGTTGAGGAACGAAACCCAACATTTTCGCTACAATTTTCCTTAAGCCAAGCGTATTGGCCTATAGCCAGCAAGCCAATTTGATGATTAACGAGTTCTTTAATAATTGCGGAACTCGTCGGGAGGCAGTAATCCACTTTACCGTTACGCTTGTGCCACAATCGGGCTAGTTTTTTACTGGTTTTTTGCGCTGCGGGCCACAATAATTTCAATGCCGATGAAACTTGATTGCAGTATTGGTTTCTTGACTTAACACCCCGTCCCTCGTAGATTGTCGGTACTAACCCACGAACATTGTAGGTTAATGTTGCCATATTGTTTAATCCTAAATCTATGGCAGCGACTCTCCGATTAACTTGTAAAGGCTGTTCTAACTTTTCATAGAGCACCTCGACAACATAACAACCTATTTTGGGAACAATCCGGATTTCCAGAATCGAGGTGACTTTTGAGGGCAACCAAATATTAGTCCCAGAGGGACGATCGTATCCTTTTTTTAAGGCTCTTTTGCTGACAGCTTGACAATTAAATACAACTACATAGCGCCCGTCCTCTCTTTTTAGCTCTCTTGAACCTTTGTCATGAGGGATTTTCGGTGCGGTTTTAAACTTAGTTGGGTCTTCCCGATCGTTTCGCACCGCCATATAATAGCTAGTCCATGCTTTTATCACTAATTTGATCGCTAAGCCGATCGTACTTTGTGCTACCTTTGCGGGCGGTGCTTTGTAATCAGGACTTGTTTTGAGCGCGCGATCGACAGCCAGATCGTTTCTTTCTTGGCTAGCGAAAAACTTTTGACGGTAGATGTAATTAGCGCTATTGTAAAGATTTTTGCACAGCCAAGACAGTCTATCGGCTTCTCGATAAAACCTATGATTTGGTTTAATGATGTGCCTTTCGACTAACTCCATAATCGGTATATATACTTTAATTCAAGATGATACACTGTATTTATGAGTGTGTCAATCTTTTAATTTCTGGAAAAATTGACGTTACAAGTAAATAAAGGACTATCAAGTAAGCAAAGTTTTGTAATACCCTCCTTGTTGCAGGTTCTCATGTCAATTCGTCAAGTTTTCGAGCAATCCATTGAAATTCGCGCTGCTGCTACCTTGGTGGAGCAATGTATAGTCGATCGCACTTTAATGCACAAGTGGCTCAATCCCCTGCTACGCTGCGATCCCCAGGGCGAATGGGATACTACCGTAGGAAGTCGTAGCTTATTTATCATAAAAATTCCTGTTTTGCAACCCTCTTTAGAGAGTGTTGTGTTGGAGCGACAACCAGGTTTAATTGTTTGGGGGTTTGACGGATTTTTCAAAGGATGCGATCGTTGGGAATGCCAGCCGCAAATCCAAGGTACTCTCTTGATTAACCGCTTTGAATTTCAAATTCCCAATCGTTTAATTAGATTTGGTTTCAATCGTTTTGCAGCCCCTTGGACAGAAAAAGATATGAAAGACCAACTCCGCCGACTAAAGCGGGTAGCCGAGCAACTATCTCAAAGAATGGGTAAGGGGTAATGAATAATGGGTAATTGGGAACTTTTACCCTCGCGTAGCCGAAGAATTGGGAATGGATGATGAGTAATTGCTAATAGCTGAAAGCTACAGCTAATACGAAAAAAAGCACCCATTCCCAATTTCCAATTCCCGACTCCCCCTTCCCTCCAACTTCAGTTATTTACTTTGCACTTCCCGCTGGATTGGGCTGACACATCATTTCTCTCGCCGAATTCACGGCTTGGTTAGCCGTATTTTGCAAAGCCGGGGAATTTTGATACAAAGCTTGCAAATCTTGCACATCTTTAATCACTCGTTCGTAGATAGCCATCGCTTGATTACCGTCAACTTCTAAAGCCGCAGGGCTGTAATTTTGCATTACTTCAATCAGCGATATTTTGCCATCTTTGGAAGCTGCGACTAAAGCATCGCGCAGTGCGGGCACGCTTTGAAGCCGAGCAGTCGGCGCATAAGCAACCTCCCCCAATTGTTTGAAAACTATTTCCCCAAAATAAGTGCTTGCTAGCCGCGCTACTAATTGGGAATCTAAAGGCACTTCTCGCGTTAATATTTCGCGCACCGACTCGGGAGTTTGTTTCGCCAGACTCAGAACGCTTTGCAGTTGAGAGGAAGCCTTGCCAGTTTGTACAAAGCTTTGCAAGTCGCTCATCGGTAGTGTTACGTCAACAGCACCGTATTTTACGGTAACATTATCTAATGCAAAGGCTTTGCCGCTGCTTAGGAATACTGCACTTGTTCCCAGCAAAAGTGCCAAACCTAATGATAAAGACTTTGACATTCTTTTGGTTAAATGGACTGACAGCGATTGCATTCCGTTGAGATAACCTTGTTGAAACTGAAAGTTCATGAGTTTGTGCCTCTTTAGGTCAAAATACTTTTTAGATCGCTCTTCTGTGCGGATATCTGTGCGGATATCAGTCGGGAAAGTCGAATCGGGATTTGCGTAAATGACCTATGATATTACAGTCAAGTCAAGCAAATTCAACCTATCAAAAGATAGGTTTTAATTTACAATTAATATGTTATAGTTAATTCTTTGCCAAATTTTAGATCCCATGGCAAAAATAATAAAAGCGAAATTTGGTCGTCAGGCAGCAGTTTATTGAGTGTCACTTTTATGTCTTATAGTGTGCTGTGCGACATATAGCGAATTTAAGGATCGCGAATTAAATAACTTACAATTTTAATTGTTATTGTGGGATGGGCCTAAGAGCCCGTCCAAAAACGACGGGCTCTTAGGCCCATCCCACTTTCAAGAGTGGAAGTTATTTAATTCTCATTCCTAACTTCAAAGATCCCGATCGAGCCGATCGACCAATTGGCGAATTCTAGAAGCATCAGGAGCATTCGGAGCATTTCTCAGGTATAATTCCAAATCGTGGCGCGCTTCTACCAAGCGTCCCAGTTGATAATAGAGAATTCCGCGATCGCGCCGTTCCCCCAGCGCATCGGGAAACAGCAGCAAAATCCGTTCAATCGCCAAGAGTACCCTCACAGCATCTCCCTGTTGCAAGTAAATCGCCTTCAGATTTCCCAGCATTCGTCCCAACAAATGTCGGCGACTTACCGGGGCGAGAAAAGTCGTCTGCAACTCCATAGGTTGCCCATAAATTTGAGAAAGTCGGGCTTGACAATCTTCAGGAAATAAGATTTCGCCGCCGTTAAACGCATCAACAAAAATACCAGCATCTTCAAAATCCGGTCTAATTAAAAAATGTCCTGGCATCCCAATTCCCACCATCGGAAAATCAATCCGCTTAGCAACCTCCAAATAAACCAAAGATAAAGAGATCGGAATACCAGTACGCCGATCGAGCACTTCATTCAAAAAGCTATTGCGCGGGTCGTAATAATCAACATCATTGCCCGCAAACAGCAACTCCCCGTATAAATAGGCGTTAATAGTTTGAATAATCCGCAGTGGATAATTCTGTGCCGGCAGGCGATCGCGCACTTCATCTGCGATCGTGTCAAGAGCGTTGAGATACTCCTCTGGCTCTAAATTTGGGTATTCTTCCAAAGCCATATAAAGAGCAGCTTTCGCCAGGTCGATCGAGCCATCAGGCTGATTTATTTCTCGATAAAATAGTTGTCGGGCGATCGGAAAATCCATATTTATGATTTATTTGATTTTAATTGACATTTTATACGAATATCCAGTTGCCCAAAAAAATATTAAAAACATCTCTCTTCTCTTCCTCTCTGCGTTCTCTGCGCCCTCTGCGGTTCAAAAAAAACAGTCCTGTATGTAACGCGCACCTTACAGCTTAACTTTTAACCTTCAAATCCCGTGACTTTTACCAATCACCCAACTGCGGCGAAAAATCCGAGCCAGAGTCGATTCTTCCAAAGCAAAATAGATAGGGCGGCCGTGAGGACAAGTGCGCGGATTGCGAGTTTGCTGCCATTCATCCAACAAATTTTGCATTTGGGAAAGACTCAAAGGAGTACCGTTTCGCATAGCACTACGGCAAGCAGTCGCAACTTGAGCCGCTTGTAAATCTGCGACTTTACTGAGTTCAAAAAGCGCATCCGCACAGTCATCTCGATCAGCTAACAATTCAGGAACTTCGCGGGCGGCCCATAGCTGTTCGCCAAAACTTTCTACTTCCAAACCCAAGCGAGATAAATTCTCAATTTGCAGTGCAGATAATTGACTGAGAATCACTGGTTTTTCTAGACATTTTAGCTGCCAAGCGGCGCACAATTGCTCGTATAAAACGCGCTCGTGAGCGATGTGTTGTTCCACCAACCAAATTCCGCTGGAATGTTCCGCAACAATGTAAGTATTGTGAACTTGAGCGATCGCCCTCAATTCCATCAATCCTATTTGATTAGCTTTTTCCTGTTCGTCGCCGCCATCATTCTGCCTAGCCGAAATCCCGACACTGTAAGCACTTTTTTGTTCCGATGCCTTCAGCAATTTTCCCACTCTATCGGGAATTGGGGCAGGCTGCAAAACTTCATCGTTCAAATGTAAAGCACGAGAAATTGCCGCGCTAACTTGCGCTTGCCAAAAGCTTGGATCATGCAGATAAATTTCAACCTTAGCCGGGTGGCGGTTCCAGTCGATTTCCGAAGGGGAGATTTGCAGGTGGACAAAACACACGGGATAGCGATCGCGCGGACAAGTGCGGGCAAAGGCGCTGAGAATAGTTTGCTCTAATTCGGGCGATCGCACAACTCGCCGATTTACCCCAACTTTCACCCAATCCGGCCGCCTGCGGTGACAGCGATCGGGCAAACCAATTACTAACTCCAAACACTGGGAATTAGGCATTTGGAATTGAGAAGTAGCAACTGGGAATTGGTAATTAGGTTTAACTGTAGCGCCCACAAGTTGAGTTTCTAGCAAGAAATTTGCTGCTTTCTGATTTTGAGGACTCGCCGGCAAATCTAACTTTAAATACTGCAAATCGCTCGATCGCACACCGCGCACAAATTGAGGTAAAAGTTGTTCCGCTGTGCTACCAGGAGTTACGTGCAAACAAGGCGTATTTCCTTGACGCAACTGCCAATTAACGTGCGGGTGACAAATAGCAATTTGCTGAAGAGTTAATTGGATCGATCGCATTTGCTGTGCCGGCGACAAAAAACTGCGGCGCACAGGCCAATTGCCAAACAAATTATCAACAGTCACCACCGTACCAGGAGCGATCGCCGCTGTTTCCACCTCTACAGCAACGCCTGCGTTATTGTAAACCACCCGCCAGCCCGATCGAGCATTTTCAATTCCCCCCTTGTTAAAGGAAGATTTGGCGGGGGTTTGCGCCGACTCTCGATTTTCCGAAAAATCCCCCAATCCCAAATCATTCGATCGGCTCAAAACCTCCAAACAGCCCAATTGAGCTAAACTGTGCAAAGCTTCCCCACGAAATCCCAAAGTATCAATTTTGTAAAGGTCAGCTTCAGTGGTAATTTTGCTCGTACTGTGAGGCGAAGCCGCCTGCTGCAAATTTTCCAGATCCATTCCCGTACCATTATCTGCAACTTGCACCCGCCACTGTTCGGGCCAGACAGAAACAACGATGCGAGTTGCGCCAGCATCCAGAGAATTTTCAACTAATTCTCGTACCGCGGAGGCGATCGAGTCAATCACTTCGCCGGCGGCAATTAAATTGATAACTTCTGTGGGTAAGGTTTGAATAGTAACTGGCATCAGATTTTTAGCATTTCGTTAATTCAATTCTACTAGATCCTGCAAGTCGCTATACAGTATTAGGACTTAAGCTTTTCAACCCGGTTCATTAGAAAAATATTGTGGGATACCAAGATATCTACTCATCAACCAAGTCTCTGAGGCTTAGTGAAAAAGTCCTAAGTATATATCTTCCTACTTATTTTTGCTCTGATAAATCCATAGTTTTCGGCAAGCGGATGTAAAAAATTGTGCCTTTTCCGTCCTCCGAATCATAAGTAATTTGCCCTTTGTGAGCCTCAACCATCGACTTAACAATTGCCGTTCCCAACCCAGTACCAGTCCGTTTACCATAAGTCACAAACGGTTCAAATAACTTTTCCTTAATTGCCTGCGGAATGCCCGGGCCGTTATCGTAAATGCTAATTTCTGCCCACTCCTCAGTTTGTGTCACCGCAATCTCCACCCGCCCCCCTCTTCCGCCAAAAGCCTCAACAGCATTCCCAACTAAATTTTGTAAAACGCGCAAAATCTTATTCTCGTCCGCTTCCACTATCACTTCTGTCACCCGTACTACCAAATCTACTTTTGCTGCTTCAAAATAAACTCTGTTCAACTTTTGAAACTGCTGCAACGTCTGAATTAGATTAACTGGTTTTTTATTTAATACAGAATTGCCGCGCGAAAATTCTAACACTTCTTCAGCCATCCCCAACATTCGCTGAACCTGCAATTGAATAAGTTCGCACCACTCCTGAGTTTCGTCATCCGGGTGCATTTCTTTGAGCACTTCACTAGAGAGTTTAATTCCGGTAAAAGGACTTTTGAAATCGTGAATAATTGTACTCACCATTTCTCCTACCAATACCATTTTTTGTTTGTGTACCAACTGGCTAACATATTGATCCGTGGTATCCCGTAAATTTTTAGTAATGAAACTAAACATTTGCAATACCGAACTGCCTTTAGCAAACTGGAGAGTTGTTATTAGTTTTTCACGGTCTATTTTGGCCAAAGTCGAGCCGGTAACTGCCACAGCTCTAGCACTGCGAGGCTCTCCGTCTAAAACTCCGAGTTCGCCAAAATAATCGTCTGGGTTAGCGACAGCAACAGTTTGATATTTATGATTTTCAATCCGCTTGCTAAACTCGACTTTACCTTCTAAAACTAGATATAAAAAATCCGCTGTTTCTCCTTCTTCAAAAACCAGCGTTTCCTCAGCAAAACTCTCCAAAACAGCTATTTGGCAAAGGTGAGCAGCTTGCTCTGGTTCAAAATAAGACATAAATCGATGAGAGGCCAGATCCATGTGAAAATACCTGAGACTTAATTTAACTACCAGCCGGGAAGTCCCTCGGTATATTTAGAGGGGATTAATTTGAGCGCTGCGCGAAGTACCCCGAATAAATTACCGAGCGTGATGGAAAGAAGCGTCGGGTGTAGGTACGGAAACCGACAATTATTTCTTTTATACCCATTGATGATCGGGAAATACTCTGATACTATATTAGCAAGTGGGGGTGGAACTACCTCACTATAAAAAGCCTTTGAAAAAAAGGAAAAAGAAGCCTGCGGTCTAACTGTACTCAGTTGACCGTCAGGTTTGTTCACTAAAATACAATACTGCTTTAATCTGGCTCTCTTTTCTAGCCTCCGAGGCTTTGACGCAAGGATTAGCGTCGGGATGGAGAGCCAGACTAGCATAGCAGCACCAGCAATCTCACCAAAATTCTCAGTTAATTGACTAAAATACATAAATTGTACTATTTTTGAGATTTAAATTCGATGTGGGGGGGTTCTCCGGCCACCTCAGAAGATTTTAACTGTAGAGAGATCGTGTAATTTAAATGCCGATCGACCGAGTTTACAAAAATTAACGATCGCCCGATAAAACGATCGCAGCATTCTGCCCGCCAAAGCCAAAACTTAAACAAACCGCATTTCTGACAATAGCCGATCGCGCACAGCGAACAAAATCTAATTCAAACCCCGGTTTTTTCATTCCCACGCAAGGCGGCAACATCTGATATTTAATACTCATCAAACAAAAAGCCACGCCCAAAGCTCCCGAAGCTCCCAAAGTATGACCCGTCGCCCCCTTAGTCGAACTAACAGCAACTCCTGGGTGAAATAACTTCTCAATTAACAGTGCTTCGTGTCGGTCATTTAACTCAGTTGCAGTACCGTGAGCATGAATAAAATCTATATCAATCGCCGCTAAATTGCTGCGTTTCAAACATTGATTTACCGCCGCGATCGCACTTTTCCCCCCCAGCTCCGGCGCATTAGCATGGCAAGCATCATTTGTCAAGCCAAAACCGGAAACTCGACCGTAAATTTTAGCACCACGACGCCTTGCCAACTCGGCCGATTCTAATACAAATAAAGCCCCGCCTTCACCGATCACAAAGCCTTCCCGATTTTCATCAAAGGGATAGCACCCATTGTTTGCCAAAGCACCCATCCGGCTAAATCCAGCCAGAGTCAGCGGTGTGATAGGCGCTTCCACAGCACCTGCGATCGCCCGCTGACACTCACCAGTGCGGATTAAATCAACAGCACGGGCGATCGACTGTATGCCCGTCGCACAAGCAGCCATCGGCGCCAGCACCGGCCCCGTTGAGCCAATTGCCCTCGCCCCTGCGATCGCCCCCATGTGAGGCAAAAAATTCACAAATTGAGAATTGGGAATTGGGAATTGGGAATTGGGCATGGGGAATTGGGAATTGGGCATTGAGAATTCTCTTTCCTCTTCCTTCTCCCCTCTTCCTTCTTCCTTCTTCCTTCTTCCCTCTTCCTTCTTCCTGACATCCGTTACATCCGTTACAGAATCCGTTGCCGAACTTCCTTCCCTCGCCAACTGTTCCAAATTTGCCTGAAACCCGCGGCTAGAGCCAATAACAATTCCGCAATCAGGCAAAGGCAAAGTCAAATTAGCATCTTGCAAAGCATCTGCTAAAACCTGCCGAATTAAAGTTATTAAATCGGTCGGTTTTGTGCCAATTAAAGCCAAAGGTCGCCGTTCAAGTTCTATAAAAGGTTGATGTTGCCGAATTCCTGATTCCCCAGACAACAATCTTTTCCAGCTACAATCCAGAGTGCCTAAAGCAGAAACCAGGCCAATTCCCGTAATAACAACATCCACATCAGCCCTCAGATTCCCAAATTTTTAGTCATTAGTCATTAGTCATTAGTTATTAGTTATTAGTTATTTATGATTGGAACAAATTATTAACTACTAACCAACGACCAACGACTGATATCGTTTCCGGTTGCATCGGAATCATAAAATCGAGTCAACCATCAACCGTCAACAATCAGTCAGTTTTTCTACTCCGACTCAACAGTCAACAGTCAACAATCATCTCCATTGTGCAACCGGAATTGATATGACGACTGACGACTGACTACTGACTACTGAACAGGCTTAAAATTTTCCAAACCCTGAGTAACAGTAGCCTTCTCAATGCGATCGCCCGCTTCAATCTTATCAACAACATCCATCCCTTGCTTCACGTACCCAAAAACTGCATAGCTACCGTCCAAAAACGGTACATCCGTCAAAGTAAAGTAAAACTGAGAAGAAGCCGAATCAGGACTCTGCGATCGAGCCATAGCCACAGCCCCGCGACTGTGCATCAACACGGGTTTCTCCTTAACCCCAGCTTCTTGTAGCGTCGCGCTGTAAGTCGGATTGGCAGCACCTTGAGCTTTAATTTCCAGAGGAATCCTGCGTTCTACAGTAGTTTTCGGGTCAATAAAACCACCAGTTCCCAGTCGCGCTGTAGGGAATTTAGGGTCTTTACCCTGGGGGTCGCCCCCTTGAACTACAAAAGGCTGAGGTTCCCGCACGACTCGGTGAAATACCAGCCCGTCGTAGACTCCTTTCTGAACCAAATCGACAAAATTGCCCGCAGTAATTGGCGCATTTGTGCCGTCGAGTTCGATCGTAATTGGGGCACCTTTAACCGTCATCACCACCGTTGCTTTTCCGTCCAAGCGTGGCAAATTGCTAAATTGCGAACTCGCCGCTACAGCAGCAGGAGAAGGAGACGGAGACGGAGACAAAGAAATATTTTCACCCGACACCGGATTTGATGTCGGAGTTGAGTTTGCCACAGGGGAACTACCGCATCCTCCGACAAACAACGCGCCAATTATTAAAAGTGAGAACAACCACCGCTGAATTTTGATTTGCATTTGCATTTGTATTTTCACGTTGAGTCAATTACGGACTTTGCAACTAAAGATTTTAATTCAATAGTCCGGACTGTTTTTAGTTCGTAGTCTAAAACCAGCGATTTTCCTTGGATAGCGAACTTGCTTTGGAGCCTTGAAAACCTTATTCTACGGTTTGCAATCAAAAACTTTCGCAAGTATGGTTAATTGATAGATTCAAAAATTGGTAACGGGGCTGACTCGCAGATTGACGTTTTTCACTTACCAGGTAGGTAAGGTGCGCGGCCCGGCACACCCTACCAGACATTACCAATCTCAAATCTCAAATCGCCAATCGCAAATCCCTAAAGTCCTTCTAGGGGAACTTGCAAAAACCGAGCCAATTCGGCCGCTTGATTTTCCACTTCAGACAAAGCAATCGGCTGTCCGACTCTAGTCAGGGGAAACTGACGGCGGTCTTTGAGCTTAAGATAAATACTGCGGCGGGGATTGAGACCTTCTTTAATGTCTACCCGCACAGATTGCACCTCCGATGTCTTGCAATTAAAATCAACTTTGCGGTTTTTGCCCGGAAAACCCCAGCGAAAGATCCGAATGTTACCAGTTTGTCGATCGAACTCGTTGTAGCCGCCACCGACATCCCAGAGAATAGTCAGCCACAGGTAGAGCGCCAACAGCACGCCACAGACACCGTAGAAACCCATCGCAATGCCTTGGGGGATGAAAATGAGCTGAGTCGGGTCCGCAAAAGGCAGCAGGTTAACGTGCAAGTAACTGGAAATGCCCGACAGCAGGAAACCAGTCCCTCCAATGCTGACCACCGTCGCCCACCAGTAATTGCTGAAGCGGCGGGAGCCCAAAACCGGGTAGCGCAGGACAGGATCGATCGAGGTCATTGTTTTTGCAGTCATAAAATTAAACAGCCTTAAAGCCAAATCTTAATTCAATTAGCCCACCGAGCGTCACCCTTCGCGGACGAGATCGCGATCGACCGATCGGCATTGTGTATCAACTCCTGCTAATTATGGTCAACTACCCGCCATCAAGCGGAGTACCGCTATGATGGGGGCTTGTATCTGAACTCCACCTCAATTCCGAAAACCTCGAAAGGATTTCAGCTTTGGCTTCACGGCTCGATACATGAGGGAGTGCTGACAAGACCCCGGTACTCATCCAGGCTTGCCGGACGAGCAACGTTCTAAGTGCGATATTTCGCGCCCCAACCAGATCTGCATGAAGTTGATGCCCACAGCATTCACAGCGGAAAATCAGCCCCTTGTTCGGTCGATTAGCCTTTGAGGTATGCCCACATTTAGGGCAACTTTGCGAGGTGTAATGTGCTGGAACTTTAGTAGCTAACGAGCCAACCAGCACAGCCTTGTAATCGATATAGCCATGCAATTCGGCAAACGACCATTGAGCCACGTTCCTGTTAGCTTTCCGTTGTTTCTTGCTTGCCCGTTTGCCCGATTTAGATTTAGTTCGATCGCGTATTCCGGTCAGATCTTCTAGTCCAATCAGGCTGTTAGGCTTGGCGATTTTACTCGCAATCTGGTGGTTCACATCAGCGATAAACCGTCTCTCCCGTCCCGACAAAGCGATTAATCTTCGCTTCGCCGAACGGGTGTCTTTTCGCTGTAGAGATTGTCTGGCTTTTTGATAACGGTTGGCTCGATGTCTAGCCGCCTTGCCCGAATAGAAACTCGACTTATTAGCTAAGTCTGTTTCGACTGCGAGGTATCTCATTCCCACATCTATACCAGAAATTCTAGTGATGTTCAGTGGGTCGAGAGTAGGCGTTTCCACCTCCAAGCTCACCATTAGATAGTAAGTCTTCGAGGATTTCTGGTAGACAATTTTAGCAGCACCGATCTTCTTGGACGCTCGCATCAGATCGATGTGCTTGTTGTAGCCATCAAACGGAACAACAATTCGACCACCCAGGGTGTTAATACTGACCCGTCGATCCTTTTTAAAGGAGTAGTCGCGCTGGTAATTAAGCGTACAAGTCCGCGAGGTGTATTTGGGAGCTCGATCGAGTCCCTTGTACCGCCGCTTGGTATACCCAGCTTTAAGCGCCTCGCTATTCTGCTTGGCTTTAGTCCACAGCGTCTTAAAAGTCGCAGCAACTTGTCTTGGCACGTTACACGCCATCTGGGAACCAAGCCCAAATAATGCCCGTAGCTCCGAGTAGACCAACTTTTGTAGTTTAGCTCCGTTGCCAGATTTACCGTTATCAAATGCCACTTGGGATGCGTAGTTCAGCGCATCCCGATAGGCCAAAGAAACCTGAGCTACCGAGATTTTTTGCTCGGCAGTCAGGTTTAATTTGAGTTTGGCGGTAATTACTTGGCTCACAACTTCTTCAACAGATAAGAGGATAATCTTACCCTGTGAAGGATTTGAGTGCAAGCGCAGAGTGTTTGTTCGTCTGCTCAACCACCGCCACCTCGCCGCTTGGCGACGAAGGGTCAGTTGGATTGTTGCTGAGCATCGTCAACCAAGATGGCATTCCTCTCAACCACGCTTTCATCGAGTACGCCTCTAGTGGGGGAACCCTGCTGTTCTAGTTGAAATTTATGAACTTCTAATATATAGTTATGTTAACTTTAATTAGAAACCTTGGTCTTTTAACAAGCAAGAGGATTTTATAACTATGACAATCGCAGTCGGACGCGCCCAGACCGAAAGAGGCATATTTGATGTACTCGACGACTGGCTCAAGCGCGATCGCTTCGTCTTCGTAGGCTGGTCTGGCATCCTGCTATTCCCCTGCGCCTACCTAGCCATCGGTGGCTGGTT
>NZ_JAUBUB010000045.1:15955-48861 GCF_036705265.1 Microcoleus sp. B4-C2 | reverse complement strand
CGTCCAAAAAGGACGGGCGGGACGCCCATCCCACAATAACAATTAAAATTGTAAGTTATTTAATTCGCGATCCTTAACATGAATGTGGGCTGGTTCGCCTCGATCGGAACTAAAAAAGATGAAACTGTAGGGGCCAACCTGAAGAACCGTAGGCATTAGCTGCTATAAGAGTGAATTTTGTCCTAAGTTTAACTTGCGATCGCTCTTAAATTTGTGGCTACGATGAATATTAATAATCAGCGGACGATCGCCTTTTTACATCTCTACTTTGATTAGTGCGATCGCGGTCTTTTTTCCTGCCTTTTTTAATCTGTTGGCTCATTTCTACAAACAAATCTCTGCGTAAATAAGGATAGTCGCTCACCCACACGTCACGGCTGGGAATATAAATATCTGAAACTTTGGCAATTCTGCCTAAATCTTCTTGATTTGACATAATTAACATTAAAGCAGCTTGACCGGGGACAATTCCTTGGTGATCTTTCCGCAATGGAGCTCGAAGTGTAGTGGTAAATCCGGTTTTGTCGCCAACTTCTAAGTTGATTCGTGGCTCTAGGTTGTCAACTATTACGAGTTGTCCTTTTTGATTGACTGTTTCTTCTTGACTTGTGACTTCATCTGTAATATATATATCCAAAACTCGTCCTTGCCAAAAACCGCAGTATTGATATTTGCGGCATTCTGCATTCCGCAAACTCGCCCACAAAATGGGCCCCCACAGCCAGTACAAACCAGCTATCAATCCGGTGATTAAAACTAGCGGCGCGACATCGGAACCGGCGAAGTTGTAGACTACCAGGAGGAAAACTACGCTGACTGCAGAGATTAACATTCGCCTCAAAAAATCGGGCGGTTTTCCCCAGATATATTTGTATTGCGCTCCCGTGGCGACGGCGGGAATTAGTTCTTGAAAGGTTTCGCGGGTTAAGGGAATTAGCATAGGAAGTTTGGCAACGAGCAATGTACGGGATGCAACGGCTGTCTGTTCGGAAGCTGATTATATTAAGGCATTTAACAGATTTAACTGATTGATGTTGAAGTCACAAATCAGAAGTTATATCATGTGCGATCGAGTGACCGCGATTAAAAGGGCGGGTTTTTGAGATTGTCAATTATTGGCTGATATTTTTCGTGAACCCGCCCCTACCGTATTAGGGGTAATCGACCGGACATAATATTAGAAGTCAGATTAATTCCACATTACCAATGACTAATGACTAATGATTAATGACTAATGATTAATGACTACAAGATTTTTTCCAGGCCGTAAACGAGCGATCGCAATTCAATGACTTTGCGTATAGACAGCAAGACTCCTGGCATATAACAAGCGCGATCGCTGGTATCGTGTCGTAAAGTATAAACTTGACCGGCGCCGCCAAAAATTACCTCTTGGTGGGCAATTAAACCGGGTAAACGGATGCTGTGAATGCGAATCCCTTCATCGGCCAGTGAACCTCGAGCTCCGGCTAATTTTTCGGTTTCCTCAACTTCTGGCAGATTGAAAGTTTTTCCCATCTCTGCTAACATTTGGGCAGTTTGAATTGCCGTGCCGCTGGGGGCGTCGGCTTTTTGATTGTGGTGCAGCTCGATAATTTCTACGTGTTCAAAATACTGAGATGCCGTGACGGCGGCTTGTTGGAGCAAAACCATGCCGATCGAGAAATTGGGTATGATCAAACAGCCGATGCTGGCTTTATCAGCGAATTCAGCTAAGTTTTCAATTTGCTTGCTGCTCAAGCCAGTAGTGCCGACTACCGGGCGAATGCCGTAAGCTATCGCCGATCGCACGTTTTCATAAACTGACGAAGGGTGCGTAAAATCTACCATCACGCCTAACTGCTTTTCCTGAGCTGCTAATACCAGCATTCCTTGCAAGTCGTCAGTGATGGGAACTTCTAACGGGCCGATGCCGGCTAATTCGCCGGCATCGGCGTTGAGGCACTCAGGAGAGCGGTCTACAGCCCCAAATAAGGTCATATCACTAGCATGGGCGATCGCCTTAATTACTTCGCGGCCCATTTTGCCTGCTGCACCGTTAACAATCACCGGAATCGGAAGTTGATTCGCCATAATCTCAAAAATATCCTGAAAGTTCGATCGACTAAATTTTAACGCTTGTGCGAATTTGGGGAAACAAGCAATGAAAGACAGGATTTGTCGGCAAATCTTCAAAAACCCGGTTCCCATTCGAGAAATACTTTGCCTGCATCGAGTAATTAGCTTAAAGAAACTCGGTTGCGGCACAAGTTCTGAAAAAATTACATTCAATCTCATATTAAGCTCAATTCTGTAAGAACAGACTTGTGCAAAGCTAATTTGCACCGACATATTTTTTCTGTGACTGCCAAATTCTCTCGAAATCTTCGATATGTCATGTCTGTGGCAACTGGCCTCAACCTGAGTTCTCAAAACCGACGGGTGAGGATTTTGCCTGCAATGCTTGTGGGCGCGACTGTAACGCTGCTGAATATGGGAGTTCGGCAGTTGGGAGGCCTGCAAAGCTGGGAGTTGGGGAGTTTTGACTCGTTAGTGCGCTTGCAGCCAGATTCCGGCCCCGATCCGCGACTGCTGGTAGTGGAAATTTCTGAAGCCGATATTCAAGCTTTGGGGAGATTTCCGGTTTCCGACGGTGCGATCGCTCAAACCTTGACAAAACTGCAAAAGTATCAGCCAAAAGTCATCGGTTTGGATTTGTACCGGGATTTGCCTCAAGCGCCGGGACACCAAGAATTGCTGGCCGCGCTGAAAGCACCGAATGTGGTGGCGATCTATAAATTGAGCGATTCAGAAAGTCAGGGAGTGCCTGCGCCTCCGGGGATACCGCCTGATCGAGTTGGTTTTAACGACTTCGTGCTCGATCCTGATGGTGTTGTACGCCGCAATTTGCTCTCAGTCTCGCAACCAGACAAAAAGATTGCTTTATCGTTTTCTATGCAAGTGGCTTTGCTCTATCTCAAAGACAGAGTACAGCAGAAAAATAGCGCTGTTCATCCCCACCAAATCGACTGGGGAAAGGCAGAATTTGTGCCTTTAACTTCTGACAGCGGCGGCTATGCAAATATTGACACCACAGGCTACCAAATTCTGCTCAAATACCGTTCTGGTAAGGATGTGGCGCGACAAGTCAGTATCAGGCAGGTATTGAACGGGGAAATTGAACCAAGCTGGGTTAAGGACAAGATTGTGCTGATCGGGACGACGGCACCGAGTACCAGAGATTTGTTTTTGACGCCTTACAGCCCGGTTAAAAAGCAAAGTCCGAAAATGCCGGGGGTGTTGCTGCACGCGCAAATGCTCAGCCAAATATTGAGTGCGGTTTTGGATGGACGATCGCTGTTTTGGGTATGGCCAGAATGGGCGGAAATTTTGTGGAACGGTGCTTGGGCGATGGTTGGCGGGGTTTTGGCTTGGCGGATTCAGCATCCTGCGAGGGCGGGATTGGCTGGGGGTGTGGGATTGATGGCTTTGTTGGGGATTAGTTATGGAATTTTTACCCTGGGTGGTTGGATACCGTTAGTGTCGCCGACTTTGGGTTTGGTGGTGACTGGTGTGGGTGTCAGTGCTTACAGGAAGCTTTACGATGCTTTTCACGATTCTCTAACGGGTTTGCCCAACCGGGATTTGTTCGTGGATTGCTTGGGGCGGGCGATCGCCAATACTAGGGGCCGCCACAGCCATCTGTTTGCGGTGCTGTTTCTGGATTTAGACAGGTTTAAGGTGATTAATGATTCTTTGGGTCATTTGGTGGGGGATGAACTGCTGATGGCGGTGGTGCTGCGGTTGAGGGCGATTATTGGCTCCGGGGATACTGTGGCGCGGGTGGGGGGTGATGATTTTGCGATTTTGGTGAGGAATATTGATGTTGACAGTGCTGTGGATTTGGCCGATCGAATTCACAAAGCTTTAATTGTGCCTTTTGAGTTGAATGGGCAGGAGGTGTTTGTGACTGCAAGCATCGGGATTGCCCTGGGGGGCGAACCCGCTGCTACTGTCAGGGAACAGCCGGAACACTTGCTGCGGGATGCCCACACGGCGATGTACCGGGCGAAGGCTTTGGGAACGGGAAGGTATCAGGTGTTTAATGCTTCGATGCACGCTTTGGCGGTGGAGAGGTTGCAGTTGGAGACGGATTTGCGGATTGCCCTCAAGCGTCGGGAATTTTTGCTGCACTATCAGCCGTTTGTCTCTTTGGCAAGCGGGAGGATTATTGGGTTTGAGGCTTTGGTACGCTGGCAACACCCGCTGCGGGGTTTGATTGGGCCGATCAAGTTTATTCCGGTGGCTGAGGAAACGGGGGCAATTGTGCCGCTGGGTGAGTGGGTGTTGGAGGAGGCTTGTAGGCAGTTGCGACTGTGGGAGGAAATGTTTGGTTTCGATCGAGCTTTGATTATGAGTGTAAATTTATCTGGGAAGCAGTTTGCTCAGCCGGATTTGGTCGATCGCCTGAAGGTGATTTTGGAAACAACGGGTTTGAGTGCCGAGAGTTTGAAGTTGGAGATTACTGAGAGTGTGGTGATGGAGGATGTGGAGTCGGCGATCGCGGTTTTGAAGCAGATGAAAGCGTTAAATGTCAAGTTGGGAATTGATGATTTTGGCACTGGTTATTCGTCGTTGAGTTATTTGAGTCGGTTTCCTACGGATACTTTGAAGGTTGATAAGTCGTTTGTGGGGCGAATGGAGCTCGAAAGCGAGGGGGAGAATGTGGCGATCGTGCGGACGATTGTGGCGCTGGCTCATGCTTTGGGTATGGATGTGATTGCTGAGGGTGTGGAGACGGCGGCACAATTAGCCCGGTTGAGGTCGATCGGCTGCGAATATGGTCAGGGTTATTTTTTTGCTAAGCCGTTACCGAGTGAGGCTGCGACTGCTTTGATGGCTTCCGATCCGCAGTGGTAGTTGTGGGTTATTAGTTATTAGTTATTGTACAGATAGTGATCATGGCCCGATCGCCCTTAGCTCAAAATGGTGTTTCTGCCTGTAGGTATAACCTTTCTCCCAACTGCGGATGCTCAAACGAAAGTTCCCGCGCGTGCAAGTGTAGCCGCTTCGCAGCAGCCCGACATCCGTAAAGTCGATCGCCCAAAATCGGTATCCCCAACCCTCGAACATCCGCTGCATGAACCCTCAATTGATGCGTGCGTCCCGTCAGCGGCAAAAACTCGACGCGATCGCAATTTCCCTCCCTCGTCATTACCTGAAAGCGAGTAACACTGGGCTTTCCGCACTCCCAATTGACTTGCTGGTAAGGGCGATTTTCTGGATCGCCCCAAAGTGGAAGATCGATCGTCCCCGCATCTATTTTTACAGTACCCGAAAGCACCGCTTCATAAACTTTGTGAACCTGCTTTTGTGCAAATTGCTGCCTGAGTTGACTGCTAGTTTCTTTGTCCCGCGCCAATAGCAAAATCCCAGATGTTTCCCAATCTAAACGATGCACAACTGTCAAATTTAAACTATCAAGTAACAAGTTACGCAAACGACTGAAAACACTATCTTGATTTTCTAAATAACGACCTGGGACTGACAGCAACCCTGAAGGTTTATTCACCGCAATTAACCATTTGTCTTCATAGATAATCGGTAGCATTTGGGTAACGGGCAAGATGCCCGTTTCACAAGAAATATTATTGCTTGTGGGGAGTAGGGGTTGGGCTTCTAGCCCGCTCGCAACGGGCAAGATGCCCGTTCCACAAGAAATATTATTGCTTGTGGGGAGTAGGGGTTGGGCTTCTAGCCCGCCCGTCAAACCCTCATTTATATTATTAGAAACAAGCGGATTTTGAGCCAATCCTGACAGCAAAAAACCCATCAACGGCTGACACCGATCGCCACAAGCACCATAAAATTCTCCCTGTATCTTATCGCCCGATGGCGGCCCCCACCAAAACTCAGCCATTGCCAGCGGTTTCAGATTGTGTACTGCCGCGTAGTGAAGCAATTTTGGCGCGCAACAGTCGCCGGTGCCAGTGGGAATAGAATTAGTTGGCATTAATGAGGAGATCGATCGCGCTTTTCCCAAAAAATTCATCAGAGTGTAAGCCGCGTGCATTTGCGTCTGAAGTTCGCGGGAAAGTTCTTTTCGTTGCTGTTTTAGCGCCCGCATCCGTCGATCCGCAGCTTCAATTAATTGTTTTAGCGGCTGCAATGTTTCATCCCGCTGTCGTTTCAATTGTCTGCGTTCAATTTTCTCCAAACGGCTTTCTTGATTCAGTTGTTCCAGGGCAATTTCTAGTGTTTCTGCTGTGAGAGTTTGACACAGTAACTGGCGTTTTTCGTCTCGCTGCTGCTTGCAATTTCGATGCCGATCGCTCAAAACTTGCATTTGCACTTCAAACTCCCGAAATAAGGCTTCATACTCTTGTCGCTGCGGGAGTTGATTGAGTGCAATAAGTTCCTGTTTCATCGCCTCCAATTGAGTTAAGGTGCGGGCTTCATCGAAAGCAACTCGATCGCGTCCCGGAATCGGTGGCACCCAGCCCTCAACAATGCTGCAACCCTTCAGCAGCCCGGAAAATGCTTTGAGTATCGCCTGTTCCCCCGCAGGCATCTCCACCAGTAATATGCCGTACATCTTCCCCTCGCGATCGTAGGAATCGTCAGCCGCCAGGTACTGCATCAAACCCCGCGCCAGATCCTCTGACATTCGAGTGCGGGGCAGTCTCAGCAGCTCGCCGCTTTGAGGACAACGGCCTTCGTACCAATAATTCGGGCGCGAGTCGATCGACTCCCAATGACAGTCCGTGACATCTAAAAGCGCGTGAAATTCTAACATATTAAATTTGGTTTGAAATCTAAATTAGGATATATTTTCTTGTGGCTTGACCCCGCCCAAAAACGGATACAAGTTTCCGACACTCGTCGTGGGGAGATCAAAATTTTAGACTCTGGTTCAAGCTCCCAGATTCATCGGTCGAATCAATCGAAAATCGAAAATCGAAAATCGACTGACCGTATCTTACAGGGGTGTACCGAAAGTGGGAAGGGTGCATAATTTTATACCTACTAAATTAAGTAAAAATGATGTGTCGCACCAAGCCTGATATGCTAAATTTGTTTCCAAACAGCAGCGAGATTAAGAAAAGCATAAGTTAATATATAAGACCGCAAGCTTGTTATCCCACTAAATTTTTTATGTGCAAGGCGTATGCCAGACCTCTCGACTTCGGCTCCTGAAAACTCCTCAAACCCCCAACCAGCTCTGCTGCCGCCGATTTTAAGAATTTTTGCAGCATTTCCAGATTACGATCGGGGCAATAGATTGTACGCCGCAGGAAGGTACGAAGCGGCAGTCATTTGCTACGCAAAAGCGGTTCAAATTAAGCCGGACTGGGCCAGGGCGTGGCTGAATCTGGGCAAAGCTTACAAGCAACTGCATTCCTACGCAGAAACCGTAGCCTGTGCCGATCGAGCTACAGCAATTAATCCCGAAGAATACTGGGCTTGGATGCTGCGCGGCACAGGGCTGTTAAGTTTGCAAAATCACTCAGAAGCGATCGCGGCTTTCGACACCGCAATTCAAATCAATTCAGAAAAGCACGAAGCTTGGTATCAGCGAGGCAGAGTTTTAGAGGAATTGCAGCAGTGGGATGCAGCCGCAACCTGTTACAAAAGAGCAACCCAACTTCATCCGAATTTGCCCGCCATGTGGTATCGGCAAGGCAACGTTTTGGTTCAAGCGGAGCGCTACCCTGAAGCCGTGGCGGCTTTTGAGCGCGCGCTGAAACTCGTCCCGACTAACTGGGAAGCTTGGCTGAACCGAGGTTTGGCTTTGATGAAAACCGAACGCTACGCTGAAGCTGTAACTTCTTACGATCGCGCCATTCAACTGCAACCACAAAATAGTCTGGCATGGTTCAATCGGGGCATTGCTTCAGCAAAATTGCACAAATATGCAGAAGCGGTGACAGCTTACGATCGCGTACTGCAAATGCAGCCCAACGACTGCGAAGCTTGGTTTTATAAAGGAATGGCCCTCAAACACCAGTGGGCCGACGCGGCAATTGCTTGTTTCGATCGGGCAATTCAAATTAATTCTTTGTATCCCGAAGCATGGATCGGGCGCGGTCAAACACTGTCAGAAGCGAGAGATTTTGAAGGGGCGATCGCTGCTTTTGACCAAGCCGTTCAAATTAATCCGAATTTTCCCGAAGCTTGGCTGGGTAGAGGCATCGCCCTAGCAGGATTGGAACGCTACAAAGAGGCAATTATCGCTTACAGCAATGCCCTACAAATTGAAGGTAATTTTCTAGAAGCTTGGAACTTGCGAGGCGAAGCGCTGGAAAAATTGCAGCAATACGAAGAAGCGATCGCCTGTTTTGATAAAGTAATCTCTCTGACTTCAGAAGCAGAAATTACATCAAAAGTAGGGTTGCAACAAGGCGCAGCGCTGGAAAAATTGCAGCGTTACGAAGAAGCCGTCGCAGCTTACAACCGCGTAATTAAAATCGTGCCCGACAATTTTGAAGCTTGGTTGCAACGCGGCAACTCTTTGTCAAAATTGCAGCAGTACGAACAAGCTCTAGCATCATACGATCGAGCAATTACTATCTGGCCGGATAACTATCAAGGCTGGGTACAACGAGGTCTGATTCTAGGGGAAATGCAGAACTATTCCCAAGCACTCGTCGCTTTTGACCAAGTGATTCAACTCAAGCCAGACAACTGGGAAGCTTGGGCGCAGCGGGGCGACGTTTTGCAAAAATTGCAGCGAACTCAAGATGCCATTAGCTCTTACGGAGTCGCCCTCGAAATCAAACCAGATTACTACGAAGCTCTAGTTAGTCGAGAAGAATTGAGACTCAAGGGCACGATGTCAGGAAAGTGGTAAGGAATGAGAATTAAATAACTTACAATGCGTGATGGTTCTTGTGGGATGGGCGTCCCGCCCGCCCTTTCTGGACGGGCGGGACGCCCATCCCACAATAACAATTAAAATTGTAAGTTATTTAATTCGCGATCCTTAATATCATGTCCGATAGATTGACCATAATATCCCGGCAGGGCGGGTTTTTGAGATTGTTAATTATTGGCAGATATTGGCAGGTGAACCCGCCCCTACCTGATTTTGGGTAATCGACCGGACATGATATAATTATTACTTTTTTATATAGCATTACTCGGAAATCTCTGCTTCAAAACAGGCATTACCGGACAAGGTTTTTGCTCCTGTAAATTCTCTGGTTTGTTCCAAGTAAAAGGCCCTTTTTTCTCCGCCGCCATCCACAGCAAGCTTTTTGCTCGCGTCATCGCCACATACAGCAGTCGAAACTCTTCTGCTGTTTTCAAATAACCTGCTTGTTCCCAGGCTTCGCCTAGATTTGGTAAAGGATATTTTTCGTGCAAACTCGCTCGAATTTGTGCTCTCGCTACCTCTGCTAAAGTGAAATCTCCTAAAAATCGGGATTGGGGCAAAACTCGCAAATTTCCGGGGATGGTTTGTTCGTGCAGAAACGGCAAAAATACGCAATCCCAATCCAATCCTTTAGCTTTGTGCATGGTAATAATTGTTAGTTGACCTTTGCTGGTATAGCGTTCTTCTATTTTGTCGTCTGCATCCACAGGTTCAAATCTTTCGGAACTGACAATTTCGCTAAGTACGCCCAAAATATTCCGCATTGAATTGTTGCCGGCTGTTTGGATTGCTACTCGTTCCGCTAATTTGTCGGCGGTGGCTAATTCTGTTTGGTCGTATTGCAGCGCTAAGGCTAAGAAGGAAATGATTTGGTAGGGCGGCAGTTCTAAGCTAGCTTGCAGCAAACCGCAGCAAAAATAGCGGCATTTGCGAACGGGATCTGACTGCTGCGGGTCTAGGGGGCCTGGGTAAAGGAATTGTTCGGGGCTGGTAGCAAAAGCATTGTAGTCTTGTTTGGGGATCAGTTGCCGATCGCTCAAAATCTTTAAGGCTGCTTTCAGGTAGTCTGGAGAGTGCGGGCGATCGAGAAATTGCAGCAGTGTTAAGATTTCCCAAGGTACTTGAGAATGTCTGTCCCGTTCTCCCACATCCTCAATTTTAATCCCGTATTTCCGCAAATCAAAGCTTAATCCGTGTTTTTGAGGATTTTCCAGCACTTCTTTGATAAACTTACCCTGTTTGTTTTCCCGCACCAAAATAGCCATCGATTTCAGATTTTCTAACGGCAATTTTGCACTATTTTCCCCATCGCTCGATTCACCGCCTGATTCGATATTTTTGCCATTTATTCCAAATTCAAACTCTGCTGGTAAAAATTCTTCTACTAACTCAATTACCCGCTTACCAATCAACTCAACTGTATGGTAAATATCGCGCGGAGTATGCAATTCTAAGCCTCGACCAATCGGAGCCGGATTTGCATTTTGCTGCGGGTCTGTGCTGGGTACGGGCTTAATAGTTTGGTCGCGAAAAGGCTTTTCATTTTTCGCTAATTCCGAGCCATTTACCCATTGCAACATAAAGTTAGCGGCATCTATAATTACCTGGGTGCTGCGGCCTGCACCGTCCATTGTCGCTAACTTATTCTCTACTTCGCACTCATCACAAAATTGGTTAAAATAAATCGGGTCGGCGGGAGTGAAAGTAGAATTAATCGCTTGATTTGGGTCGCCAACTCTGATAAAATTGGGAGGTAAAGTAGGATGATCGGGATCGATCGCCAATGTTTCCAAAAGCCGAGTCTGCAAAGGTGTAGAATCCTGCGCTTCGTCCTCAAAAACGGCAAATACTTGCTTTTGCTCGATCGCCCTCGCCCTCGGATTTTCCAACACCCGCAAAGCTGCTAAAATCATCTCGTCATAATCGATGAATTCCCGACTCCTCAACAAAGCCTGATATTTTTGATATAAACCCCCAGCTACAGCTAAAATCTCATAACCGTCCCCAGTATCAAGAGCGCTCATTTCTAACAACTGTTCGGGAAACAAACCAGAAGATTTCGCCTCGTGAATCACAGTTTTAGCTACCTGTGGCAAAATTTCCGTCCGCAAAACCGATTGTCGCCGCAGCCTCTCCGTTTCCTCTCCATCGAATTGCTGTCCTTCCAACAAAACTTGATATCGGCGGGGATTTTCAGCAATCCAAAGTTCTACACAGGTACGAATTAATCGGTGACTTTGAGTTGGAGTAACTAAGGTTGAATTTTCTAAATTTAAACCAGACAAATCAGGATGGCGCATCGCAATATTCAAAGCTAAACCGTGCAAAGTGTGCACGGCAAAACCGCCTTGAGATAAAGACAATTCTGTCAATCTTGCCCGAATTTTAGCTTTAATATTAGCAGCAGCCGATCGCGTAAATGTCACGACAATTAACTGGCGGCGGCTGTGAAGCTGGTTGCGGGCGATCGCAATTGCCGACGCAGCAGCCATTCCCGTAGACTTCCCGGCCCCCGGAACCGCCGAAACAGCAAGGGGGCCGCCTTGCCAGTCCGCCATGTCCTGCTGGCCCGCACGCAATCTTTCGCGAATTTTCAGGCAAGCTTGTTCTCGCAAAACTGCCGCAGAGTCTAACCCAGAGGAAATGTTGCCAGGGCGATCGATATTCGTTGTCGATCGTATAAAATCAGAATCAAATTCATCAGTCATTATTACATCCGCGTTTATCTGCGTTCATCTGCGGTTAAAAATAAAAAAATCTGCAACCTCTACCGTTTCCATTTCGGTATCGGCTAAACTAACACGATCTATTCGAGCTTAAATTAAAACCAGCATAAAATTCAATACCCAAGCCTTTTTTAGAGGAGTCACCCAAATGAAAACTCACCTCAAAATCAATTCCCCCCCGCACCCAGGGCTGTTTCATTCTCACCAAAAACGAGGTTTTTGTAGTAGTGCCCCCGTGCCTACCCCCGCCACCAACCATCGCATGGGGGTTTCAGGCCAAAAGGGCCGGCACGGGGGCGCGGCCCCTACCAAGAATGAAACCGCCCTGCCCCCGCACCAGCCAAACCCAAACCCAGCCACCAACAGCACAACTCGTTTTGCTGTGGCACTATTCTTAACTTTATCTTCAGCCATTGCTTTGCCTAGCTGCGGTGGAGCTACATCCAGCAGCCCAGAAAACCAAGTTGCCGCATCGGCTCCACAATCGGCACCAGCACCGGAGTCAGCAGCCCAAAGGTCAAAAACTTCTGGTGCATCAAAAAAAGCAGCAGAAACTCCCGCAACCCGTCCCCAACTGATTAAAAAAGCCCAACTCAGCGTAGTTGTCAAATCTATTGACGCCAGCACTAAATCTGTTACCAATATAGTCGAAACACAGCAAGGCGATATCTTGGGTTTCCAAAATCAAAAGCCGCCGGATTCGAGTGTCCGCCAAACGGCGTCTGTGGAGATTCGGGTGCCTCAAGAACGGTTAGAAACTACTTTAAATGCTTTGGCAAAACTCGGAAATGTAGAGAACCGTTCTCTGACGGCTGAGGATGTTACCGATCAATTAGTTGACAGCGAGGCTAGGCTGCGGAACCTCCGCAAATCGGAAGAAATGGTGTTAAAAATTATGGAGCGATCAGGTTCTGTCGGCGATGTACTCAAAGCTGCTCAAGAGTTGAGCAACATTCGGGAGTCGATCGAACGCATTGACGCTCAGTTAAAAAGTTTGCGAAATCAAGTAGCCTATTCGACTATTAGCTTAACTCTAGAAGCAGCAGTTTCGGCTCAACAAACTCCCGAACCTTCTCTAGGTTTGCGGGTACAAGAAACTTGGGGGAAAGCGAGTCATTCTGTGGGTGAATTGACGCTTGGTTTGTTTGGTTTGGGTATTTGGCTATTGGCTTACAGTCCTTATTTGCTGTTAATTGGGGCTGCGGTTTACGGCTTTAATCGATTTAAGAAACAGCATTCTGTTCCGCAAATTCAAGAACCGAAACCGCCTCAGTAGTCAGTTGTTAGTTGTCAGTTGTCAGTTGTTCGTTGTCAGTTGTTCGTTGTCAGTTGTTAGTTATTAGTTGGTATTAGCTTTCCAGTCAACAGTCAACAGTCAACAGTCAACAGTCAACAGTCAACAGTCAACAGTCAACAGTCAACAGTCAACAGTCAACTGACTAATCATCAATTTGCCATCCATCTTTGGTATAGTCTTCATCCACAATCTTTTTGGGACGCATCACCAGAACAACTCGCCCCAAAATAGGAATATCCGGGGATTGTTCAAACCAGTACAATTCTAAATTGCCCCCGTTATCGGCGAGGAAATAACTGTCAGCATCCCACTGTCTTTGGGCTCGATCGGCAATAATCAAAACTTCTTCAACTTTGCCTTGCAGCGGTACCGGCAATTTATCGCTCATTCCCAAAACCGCCACCGGATCTTCAGCGTTCAAAATTACCTGCCATCCGGGAATCGCCACCCAAGCTCCTGCTCCAGAAAATTTTACCATTCGGAACGGCTCGATTTCCTCCGGCAAAGGCACTGCCAGCAAATCTGTCGTAGAAAGCGGCAATTTGCCGACAACCGGGACAACGCGCGGCAATTGTTCCTCCGTATCGAGTCGGTAGACGGGCAAGCGGGGCGCTTCCCGTCTCGCAACTACGGTAAAATCGACGAGCAACTGCTCGATTTGCGCCCTAGCGGTTTGGCTGCTAGCTAATTTTAAACCGCGAGCAATTAAGCGCGATCGCTCTTGCAAATCGCTTTTCTGTCTCGCCAATTGCCAGCATTGGTAAGCCATAGCATCGCCGGGAGTGTCTGTGAACCCTTGGGGGAGACTCCCGAAGTGCGAAAACTCCTTGATCGCTTTAGCAACTTGGCGAGCATCGTCAACATCCAAGTTGTGGGTTAGCATCAAAGCAGCCGCCCCGGCACGCTCTACTTGAGAGAGAATCCGAAACTCGTATAAGATATCGCTACCTTTGCCCAAAAAGTGCGCTCGAACTTCCTCTGAAGCCCCAGCATTGACCATGCTGGTGTAAACTTGGGCTGCGACGCTTACTTGATTTTGCTGAATTGGCTCAAAACCAGTTTCTTCAAAAATCCTTTGAGAGTTGTAGCCAGCTTTTAGCAGTGCTGTGCAGGCCTGTCCCCACTCTACCCAAGTGCCTTCTTTGCGGCGGAGCGATCGAATTAACTTTTCAGCATCCACAGCATTTGTGGAGGATGCAGATGCAGGAGGGGAGGAATCTTGCGGTGTATCAGTCATAATTGAATCAAAAACTCAGGCTAAGTTATGTGTAATTGGATACCGGCAAGGCTCGTGTCGCGGCAGAGCGATAGATTAATAGTAAGTGAGTTATGAGACTATTGTTACCGGAAAACGAGAGGAAAGCCCCCGACTTCAGGCGTGGGGATGAACTCGGCAGCGGAGGCGGCTACCTACAGTCTTAGAAAAATCCTGGTTGATTTCTAAAAGCATGATATGATTATATCATGCTAACAGTAACTCACGAGTACAAACTACGTCCAACCAAATCTCAAGTTCAAATATTTGAGATTTGGTTGTCTGTTTGTCGTCAGGTTTATAACTATGCCTTGCGAGAACGGAAAGATTGGGTGAATTCTCGTAAGTCTTCTGTTAATGCTTGTTCGATAGTTGGTGAGTATATTATCTCACCGGATACTCCTAGACCAACCTATGCTAGTCAGTGCAAAGGTTTGGCAGAAGCTAAGAAGCATTGTCCCGAATTAAAGACCCCTCATTCGCAAGTATTGCAGCAAACTTTAAAGGTTTTAGAGTCGGCATTTGTGGCAATGTGGGATAGAGGGCATGGGTTTCCTCGCTTCAAAAAACGGATGCGATCGTTTGTTTTCCCGGCTGTTAAGGATGCAGCAGTGGAGAATGGAAAGGTTAATCTGCCTAAGATTGGGTGGGTAAGGATGAAAATGTCTAGACCCACACCAGAGGGTTTTATACTCAAGCAAATTAGAGTAGTTAAAAGGGCATCAGGATATTTTGTCATGCTGACCTACCAGTTAGCAGTCAACCTGCCCGCTCGCCCACCGTCAGGACATCCATTAGGGGTAGATATTGGGCTTGACAAATACCTCGCAACTTCAGATGGAGAATTAGTCAACAGACCGAGATTTTTTCAGGCACTTCACCGCGAGTTGAAATCACTGCAGCGAAGATTAAAGCATCAAAGAAAAGGGTCTAAGAATTGGCTTGCTCTCCAGAAAAAGATTGCTAGAATTCATCAAAAAATCAGTGATACCAGAAAGGATTGGCACTATAAATTAGCTCATAGGTTATGTGACCAAGCAGGAATGATATTCATTGAGGATATCAATTTTAAGGCTTGGGCAAAGGGGATGTTCGGTAAACATAGTCTCGATGCAGCCTATGGTCAATTCTTCTCGATTCTGTCTCATGTGTGTTGGAAGCGCGGGGTGTATTTTGCTCGTGTTGATAAAAACTATACGAGTCAAATTTGCCCCCAATGTGGAACCCATACTGGTAAGAAAACCTTGGATGTCAGAATCCATAGTTGTCATTCGTGCGGGTACACCACTCATCGCGATACAGCAGCAGCACAAGTAATTAGAGACAGAGGTATCCTTGCGGTCGGGCAGCCCGTGAGTAAAACTGCTTCTGGAGGCGTTCTATCGGGGATCGATAGTAATATCGGTCTAGAGTCGAGCCTTTGAGAGAAGAATCCCCCGCATTCTATGCGTGGGGAGTGTCAAAGAATAGTTGCTCGCCTAAATGTACAAAGGGGAGTTTATCGTATTGTTATGGATAATGCCATTTCAGAGCTAGATCAAATTAAACGCCAGCTCATGACCCTACACAGACCGAAAAAGCCCAAAATGCTGGTAGTAGACGACGAACCAGACAATCTGGATTTACTCTACCGCACTTTCCGACGAGATTTTAACGTTCTCAAAGCTGAGAGCGGAATTCGCGCCTTGGAAGTCCTCGGCATCGAAGGCGAGGTCGCCGTAATCATTTCCGACCAGCGGATGCCCGAAATGAAGGGAACGGAGTTTTTGAGCAAAACCGTGCCCCAGTTTCCGAATACGGTCAGAATTATCTTGACTGGTTTTACGGACATTGAAGACTTGGTGGATGCGATTAACTCAGGACAGGTTTATAAGTATATCACCAAGCCTTGGGACCCGAACGAACTGAAAATGGTGGTGCAAAAGGCAGCCGAGACTTATGAAATTCTCAAGCAGCGGACTGAGGAATTGGATCGCGCCCAAAATCAAATACAACTGTTAGCAACAATCATGCAAACGGCTGTGGATTATCCGAGTTTGGAAGCAAGTTTAGATCCAATTGCTACTGCTATAAGTGATAATTTTTTGGCGGACTTTTGCATTTTGCAACTGGTGGAAGGAAATGTTTTAATCCCAGTCCAAGGCTGTCACACCACGGGTTCAACTGTGGAAAATTGGCTGGCGGATGACCCTCTGGTTCGAGAAGCAATTACCTCTCAAACTATTCAGGGTGTTGTGAATATTGGACTCGACACCAACCTAGCGAGTCTGCCGCACTATCAGAAATCCGGCATTCAAGCTCACCTGAGCATCCCGGTGAGTCACAAAGGTCGATCGATCGCCCTGATTTCCATGCAGTGGAAACAACCTTGTTCCCTGCGTCCCGACGAACTCACAACCGTTCACCTCGCCGCTCAAGAAGTTGCTTTGGTATTGACGAGTTTTCAGGGTCATTAGTCATCAGTCAATCGATTTTAGATTTTAGATTTTAGATTTTAGATTTACTTGCAGCGCAGTGAATCTTGGAGCTTGAACAAAAGTCTAAAATTTTTGAATTTCCACGACGATTGTCGGGATCTTGTACCTGTTTTTGGGCGGGATCGTCAGTCATTAGTTGTCAGTCATTAGTTATTAGTCGGCTCTCTGTCTTGAGTTTAAAATCATAGCAAACGAAGGATTAAAGAAGACAAAATCTCGCGGATAGCTAACAATAAAAAGCATTAATGACTGGCGACAGCATGACATGAATGGACGGATTAATTATTTTTATGTGATGACAAACTAGCAGTTACCAATTACAAATCACCAATTACAAATCACCAATTACAAATCACCAACCACCAATGGCCAATGACTAATAACGCCGAACAAATTAAAACTATATTTAATCGAATTGCACCTGTTTACAACCAATTGAACGACTGGTTGAGCTTTGGGCAACACCGGATTTGGAAGCAAATGGCGGTGAAATGGAGCAGTGCGGGCCCCGGAAATACTTGTTTAGACTTGTGCTGCGGTAGCGGGGATCTAGCTTTGTTGCTGGCCAAACAAGCAGGGCCGACTGGTTGCGTATTTGGAGTAGATTTTTCCGCCGAACAATTGGCCGTGGCTGCTAGGCGAGATCGACCTTTTCTCACCCCTGCTAGTCCCATTTCCTGGGTAGAAGCTGACGCCCTAGACTTGCCTTTTGCTGACAATTACTTCGACTGCGCCACAATGGGTTACGGGCTGCGTAACGTGACTGACATCCCCCGCAGTCTTCAGGAATTGCACCGCGTCCTCAAACCCGGTGCCAAAGCAGCTATTCTCGACCTCCACCGCCCCAGCAATTCCCTAATGCGGAGCTTCCAGCAGTTTTATCTAGACACTCTCGTAGTGCCCATTGCTCAGCAATTTGGCATGACTCAAGAATATGCTTACATTAATCCTAGTTTAGAAAAATTCCCGATCGGCCAGCAACAAGTCGCGATCGCCAACAAAGCCGGATTTGCCGCCGCCACCCACTACCCCATTGCTGGAGCTATGATGGGAGTATTGGTATTAGTCAAAGCAATTGAAAATTAAAAGTGGTTGCAGTTTCGGTCGATCGAATACTCCAGATCAAAATTTTAGACCCAGGTTCACCCCCCCAGATTCATCTGTGGAGTAAATCTAAAATCTAAAATCTAAAATCTAAAATCTTATGAATCCCTCTGACATTTGGCTGTTGTTGGCCCCACCTGTAGTGGGAGGAATTATTGGCTATTTCACTAACGATATAGCTATCAAAATGCTGTTCCGCCCCTATCGAGCTATTTACATCAAAGGGCGGAAGTTGCCTTTCACTCCCGGCTTGATCCCCCGCAACCAAGAGCGTTTAGCAAAGCGAATTTCCGACACAATCATGGGTTCGCTGCTGACGCCACAGGAACTGCAAAACTTAGCGCGCCGCCTCCTGCAAACCGAGCGGATGCAGTCGGTGATTCTCTGGTTGTTACAGTTGGCGCTGGATCAGGTAAAAGCAGACGCAGAGCAAAAAACGGCTAAAATTCTCGCTAACATTCTGCGAGATTTGCTGGGGGAATCTGTGCCGCGAATTCTCAAAGTTTTGGCGCGCCGGGAAGATTTTTTAGAAGCTCAGCTTAATCAAATTTTTGACCAAGTTTTGCTGGAGATTCAGCTAACGGAAGCTCAGGCGGCTCAGCTTGCTGAGTGGTTGTTGCAGGTAGTAATACCACCGGAAGTGCTGCGGCAGGCTTTAATTGACTTTTTGACGGATCGCAATATTTCGATCATCGATGAAGGGTTTCGAGAAAAAACCAGCGGCACTTATTGGGTAGTAGCAAATTTGTTTGGTTTGCGGAACACTTTAACTCGGCTGCGGACTTTTTGTCTGGATGACAGAGAAGCGACAAATCAGCGCTTAGCAGAGTTAACTATTTCTTTGGGAATTCGCGGGCGAATTCAGGAATGGCTGCAAAATTTGTCGATGCAAAATTTACCAGTTTCAACTGTGAGACAGTTGCGAAAAACTATGCGCGATAGTGTTCGCAGCTACGTTCAGCAGCGGGGTACAGATGTACTTGAGGGGTTGAGTAAATCTATTGACTGGGAAAATATTTCGCGGTTGCTTCTCAATCGATTGCAAACTTCAGCGGTGATGAGCGCTTCCCTCGGAATTGTCAGCAAAGAACTGGCTTTGGTTTTAGAGCGCTATCTAGAACGGGATTTAGAAAATATTGTAGCTCAGGCTATCCCAATTTTGAATATTGACCAGGTGATTGTCGATCGAGTCAAAGGTACTTCTCCTGAAGAGTTGGAGTTAGCAATTCAGGGAATTGTCAAAAGCGAGTTGCAGGGAATTGTAAATTTAGGAGGCATTTTGGGTGTTTTTATTGGCTGTTTGCAAACAGTTGTGCTTTTGCTTCAGCGGTGATTTGTTTCGGCAGTTGTGAGATATTTGTTGTAGTCTAATATTCGCTTGACTTGCGCCCACATGACCAAAAACCAGGTTTTGCGACCGTATTGGCGACCTCAGCCAGAGGATTTTTGGTAGAAACCGGGTTTTTGTGGCCCAATCCTAATTTACTTATTTTCTAAATCTATGCCAGCTCCAAATTCGGACGATCGCACAAACATCCCAAAAAACCCGCGCAACCTCAGCCGCCAACAATACGAGCGTTTAACCGCAGAAATGGCCACTCCCTACCGGCCTCTGCGACAGTTTGTTTACGTAGCTTGTGGCGCTTCGGGCTTTATCGGCGGCTTGGTTTTCCTCGCTAAAATTGCCTCTGGCCGCGAAATTGGCTCTGCTTTGCCCAATTTTGCCCTCCAAGTCGGAGTTGTGGCCCTGATGGTGTTCCTGTTTCGCTGGGAGCAGCGCGCCGAGGGCCGCTCCCCGAAGTCGAAGTAACAAAAATGTACAAATCGAGACAAAAATTTATCTTAGGCAAGAAAAAGTTATAAATATAAAGAAATTATTATGAAATCGTGGTTTTCCAGCGATCCCTGTAATTATAAGAATGTGGGTTCAATTGGGGTCAGCAAATTTAAAGGCCCTAATCATAAACCGCTTGTAACTCGTTCAATTGGGGTCAGCTTTCATAAAGACCCTAAATATATAAAATAAATTTAAGCCCAACGCCAGCCTTCACTGATAGAAGAGCTGGCGTTAGGCATTTTGCTAGGATCGAGAGATTGAGCGAGAGAATCAGTAGGGTTTGCATCCCGCACACAGAGGCCCGTAGCAGCGTCCTGAACAGAGTTTTTTGCCTAGCATCCGGTATCGGTAATACCAGTTCCCAAAAATCATGCAACTCTAGGCCCATACTCGAAACCACGACGATCAGTCATTCGCAGTTCTAAAATCTAAAATCTAAAATCTAAAATCTAAAATGGTATAAGTGTTGGGGCGATCGAATAATGTGGCATTTCCCGAATACCTGAGCCTGTACAGTAACTAATAAGATGTGTCAAAGTCGAAGTAGAAAAAGATGTTGGGAGATTTGACTATGGGTCGAGCATTTTTCAAAAAGCGGTGGACGTTATTTTTAGCAGCAGGCGCGGGAATTGTATTTTACAGTAATGCTGCTGTGGCTGCCGAAAAGGTAGTGCTCAAATACAGTGCGATCCGAATGACTTTACCAGTCAGCGAATTAGAAATTTTTGTAGAAACTGGAAAAATGTCGCCCGGCTTAGAAATGCTGCTGGGAAAAGCAAAAAAAGACCCGGAATCCGTTCGCAACAGTCTGACGAGACCGGTGAAAGTCAGTCAAAGCTTTTTGGATCGGACGCTTAACAGCAAGGTTGGGGAAATAATCCTCGATGAAGTGGGTGAGGTAATTCGCACTCCTTCTGGGAATGCAAATCGAGAAGCTTTGAGATCTGCCTTGGTGCTGTCTGCAACTAATGATAACGAGATTACACTGCTGGAAGCGATGAAAAATTATCCTACTCCAGAAGTTTATGTTGAGGGCGATCGTTTAGTTGAAGCTTACGGCAAACTTGTAGCTTTGTCAGAACAATTGGGCGGCGTGTCAGAACGGCTGCAAGACGTTTTGAACAAGATTCGTCTGCCTAGATTGTAGTGGATTTGGTCGAGGACGGTTGATTGCTTTGATCGATCGCAGAATGTTGCTGAACCTGCATCAATAACAGGAAAGTTACATTTTTTTTGTGCAAAATTTGCCTAATTTTTACACCACTACAAAAAAATCTAACTCCAGGCAAGCTCCAAACCAGACGGGAATCAGTCATTCTTAATTCTAAAATCAAAAATCAAAAATTAGATAACTTCGCTGTCTAATCTAGATCGGGATAGATGTTCGACAGTTTACGAAAAGTTAAGCGAGAAGTACCCGTGTTTTTATTGAATAAAGTATTTAAAACACAAAATGCAGGCGAGAGCTTGTGTATCGCTCATAAACTGAAATACGATCTACTGGACATTGCAGATTCTCTATCTTAAAATAGATAAATTCTGTCATACTCAGGCGCTTGCGGAAAAACGGCTGGTCATTACTAAGCTTGTTATACAAAAGATGCCATTACACAAGGTATTAGCAAACAAGATGGAGCTAAAAAAATAAATAAGAAACGCTGATACCGCATTCATTAACACTTCCATTTGATTAACTTTACTTACTGGGTAAGACTAGCAACATGAACAACACTCCTATTCGTTCAAAAGACCGTTTTTTGGTTTTCGGCGCCCCGGCGATCGAAGATGCCGAAATTCAAGAAGTGGTGTCAACCATGAAAACAGGTTGGCTGGGTACAGGCCCTAAAGTTATGAGTTTTGAAAATGACTTCAAAGCTTACAAGGGTTCCCAGTACGCGATTTCAGTCAATTCCTGTACGGCGGCACTGCACTTGAGCATCCTCGCTGCTTCGTTAGAACCGGGGGATGAAGTCATTACTACTCCGATGACTTTTTGCGCTACAGTTAATGCGATCATCCACGCCGGGGCAACGCCGGTACTGGCGGATGTAGATCCGGTGACAATGAATATTGACCCGGCTCAAGTCGAAGCTAAAATAACTTCAAAAACTAAAGCAATTTTGCCAGTTCACTTCGCAGGTCGTCCCTGCGATATGGATGCGCTTTGCGAGATTGCTAGCCGTCACAACTTGAAGTTAATTGAAGATTGTGCTCACGCGATCGAAACAGAGTACAAGGGGCGGAAAGCAGGCACATTTGGCGACTTCGGATGCTTCAGCTTTTATGTTACCAAAAACATTACGACAGGCGAAGGAGGAATGATTATCGTCAGCAGTCAAGAATACGCCGACAGGCTCAAAATTTTAGCGCTGCACGGTATGAGCAAAGATGCTTGGAAGCGCTTCGGAGACTCGGGTTACAAGCACTACCAAGTGGTGGAGGTCGGTTTTAAATACAATATGATGGATCTGCAAGCTGCGATCGGCATTCATCAAATGAAACGAGTTGCTCCTTATTGGCAGCGGCGGGAGCAGATTTGGCAGCGCTACAACGAAGCATTTGCGGATTTGCCGATTACTTTGCCAGCGAAGCCCGAACCGGATACCATTCATGCTTATCACCTGTACACCATTCTGGTAGATGAAGCCAAAACAGGAATCAGCCGCGACGAGTTTCTCAACGCTATGAATGCTGAAAATATCGGTGTCGGCGTACATTACATGAGTATGCCAGAACATCCTATCTATCAAGAAATGTTTGGATGGCAGCCGGAAGACTATCCCAATGCTAGCTACATCGGACTGCATACAATTAGCTTGCCGATTTCGGCAAAATTAACAGATGCAGATGTGGAAGATGTAATTGCTGCTGTTAAAAAATGTTTGGCGATCGGCAAAACTAAAAATCTAGCTTTGGCAACAGCAGGCTAAAGTCCTGAAATAGCTTGTCATTAAAACATCCTAGCTGTTTTTTAAGAAAAGCAGCTAGGATGTTTTTTTCGATATTTTTTCTCCACAACGCCCTTTACCAAGAAATTGGGTCTAAAGCCCCGTCATAAGCTTGACGCCTTTAATTAATTATCAACTTTTGTTAATTGTTTTCTTGAACTTTCTTGCATTGTGTTCATTGTAGAGTACAAGAACTAGACTACAGGTAGAATAACCGCCGATACACATGAAACACCACGCTCAAACGACAGGTCGGAAAACAATAATGGTTAGTGGGTGGCGAAAACCACGAAAAACATAGCTGGGCTAACTAATGTAAGCCAAAATCAGAGACTAAACTTTTTATTTCTAAAATGTACTGTGGGGCACACAGAAACAAGAGAAGCAATTCTCGAAAGCTTGGGGAGACAAACCCTCGCGAGGCTATCTAAATTAAGCTCGATATTTGGTTCTTTTGAACGGATACCTGGTTTAAACACTGCCGCAAGGATAGATAGTTTTAAGGTATGTCGCAGAACCAAGAATCCCCTCGCCTTCAGGCAGGGGAGTGTCAAAAAAACTCAGGACTTAGACTTTAGCCCCGTCGGCAGCAGTGTAGTTGTGCTTGCCTATCGGGGCCGGCTCTATTTGCTTGACCCTACTATTTACTCGTCATCTTCTTCCGTCTGCCACTGTCGCCAAATTTCAAAGGCATTAAAGCCCCTGTATTGCAGGTAATTCAAGACTTTGCCCTTGGTTTTCGGATCTGCTTTACCCCAAGTATCGATCTTGTATTTCCGCATGACTTTGGCTTTTAATTCGGCCAGTTTTTCTGCTTCGGAGTCCTGATTTTCGGCAATTTCTTCTTCCCAGACTTGCTCGAACAAATCGTTGGTAATTCCTTTTTGCAGGCACTTGCGCTTGATGGCAGACTTTCCGTATTTGCCTGCTGCAGAGGCGATCGAGTTTGCCACCAAGCGAGTGTCGGACTGATAGCCGCGGTCTTGAATTTGCGCGATCGCCTCCAATATTTCCTCATTGCCAAAACCTTTCTCTTGCCCCTTTTTGCGAAGTTCAGAGGCACTGTAGTCTTTGCGAGACAAGAGAAAATAGAAATAGTCAAGACAGCTCATCAGTTAAATCGAAGGGTGGCGCGCAAATACTCGTGTAGCGAAGCCAAATCCAGTCGCCTTGCTATCGGCTGACTGCATCACGCGCGGCGAAGCTATCCCGCAGGGAATCGCCTCTATTCTTCTGTATCCTCCTCTTCATCATCCAATTCCACATCCGGTCTGTCCACATCGATCTGAATCAAGCGAATGTGCTTGTATCCGAGCTTAATTTCAAACTCGTCTCCCGGCTTTAATCCCATTTCTTGGGTATAATTTGCCCCGATCACGATCGAACCATTCTTGTGAACGCTAGCTCGATAACTCGCTTCTCGCCCGCGTCCGTCTGCTTTAGACTTCTCTAGCTCAATGCCCTTAGCAGCTAACACTGCATCGTAAAACTCAGCCAGATTAATCCGGGTTTCTCCACTTTTGCTGACTGTGAAGTAGCCGCAAAGCTTCGCAAGTTCTCTGCGTGGCAAATCACTGCCTTTGATTTTTTGAAGCAGACCTTTTCCTGTTAAGGGTGCTGTAGCTGTTTCTGCCATTGACCGTACCTCGCTTATTGGACTTTACTTATATCAATTACAACACATTAGATTAACTTTGTTTCACTGTCAATACTAATAATTCTGAATATTAAGATTCTGGAGAAATTTCTGCGGCCTCAAGACCGGGGGTGCAAGTAAGGATGCTCGAAGGGCGATCAATTTGCTCCTCGCGGCCCAAATCCTTGTGTAAGCCTTGGAGCGATCGCGCGGGGAATTATTGTCGCAAATTAAATGCTTTACTTTTTTACAGTAAAGTCTGTTCCCTGCATTCACCAATCCCCGATTGTGTCTGCGGTCAAGGTCAAAATAAGACAGCCATGAATGGAAATACCTAGAACGCGGCCACTGCAAATCTGCCGAAAGCATTTACCGGCGCGGGGTTAACTTTTACCTCAACAAGACGAGGCAGCACTTGTTCTCGATGCCACTGCCAGCTACTTGTAAATTCTATTTTTACGGCTGGAAATCCCCTCAAAACCCCAAATACCAACGAGCAATCTTCTATTAAGGTTTTGGGCATATAACTTGCACAGAACGCAGTCTGGGGAAGGCAATCCGGTAAAAATTGCAGGAAATTTCACCGGTTCGTTGAACGGGTTTAAGCTAAAACCCGACTCCATGGGCGCGGCGGCAGAAACATCGGGCAGCCACTAAGAGGAGAATAGTTTTGATCGGGCGAGATTGCTTCGCGACTCTTAACACTTCGCCACGAATCAGTAGATTTCTAGGGGGAACTGGCGAAAATCTTCCTCCTCCGGCCCCAAGCCAGAGAATTTGAGGTTATTTCCACAGGGGAATTGAAAAAGACCGAGTTTAATGCACAACAGCTTAAATGTTTGATGCACTACAAATTAGCAGCGGTTCCCGACATGGAGTTTCGATGGAAATGTATTGGTTTCGAGTCGTGGCCTGTAAACTGCCATACTCTCAAAATTTATGCACCAACTGGAGGGGCGCGTCAATCGATTTTAGATTTTAGATTTTAGATTTTAGATTTAAGCCTTGACCCCACGGATAAATACGTTCGGCAAGTTTCATCGGATACAGGTTTTTTATTTCACCGGTCCTGAGTCTGCTTTCGGAATGAATCACGTGGCGGGTATCCTGGATGCGAGGAGGTCAAACTCACAGCCGCTTCCATAATTAATTATTGTTAAATAAGCGCGCTGACGGTGAGGACGTTCTTAATTGTGGCAACTCTGGCTTTTATTGTCTTGTGCCGAATGAGGAATGCTCGTGCTGCCGAATCAGCCCGCTCAAAAACGCAGACAAGCCACCGACTCCTGTCGTGGAGAGATCAAAATTTTAGACTCTTGTTCCATTTCCCAGATTTATCTGTGGAGTAAATTTAAAATCTCAAATCGTTCGACTCAGGACTCAAGCCGAGGTCTAAAATCTCAAATCGACTGACGCATTCTATATTAAGCAGTCCCGGACTTACTTTCTCGACGAGAAACCCAGTTTCTTCCTCGATGCTTAGTTGGGCTGCTGCTTATTTTCGGTAAAAACCGACTTGATGAAGGTAAGTCCGAGATTCGATCGAGCAGTATACTTTCGATCGCTTTGCCAGCGGCAGCCGATCGCGAATGGCCAGCAAAAACCCCACCCAGTTTGGAGCCAGGCCAAGAGAGTCTAAATTCAGCATTGCAGTGGGCGATCGCTTTTGGCTATCGCTTTTAGTGACGTTGTTGCAGGTAATTTTGCGACAGGGGAGTCCGTACCGCCGGCAGTAACTCTTCTGGTTTCGGGCCTCGCTGGTTCGAGTACCGCCACCCAAAAAAGCCAGCACTAAAAGCAACGGACAACAAGCAAAGCATCAGGGTGACAGATTTTTTCAGCCCCGGTTTTTTTAACGGTTTCTGAGTCGATGCAGCGGCGCGAGTTGCTTGGATCGCTGAACACTCAGAATTAGGAATAGAGGACTGCGAAGCCGTCGGTGAGTTCGGTGAGTTAGTAGCATCGGCTCGATCGTTCTGGTGAACCCAATCCCTACGATCTTTTAATTGGTTGGGATATTCCCAGACTTCGCCGTCAGAATTGTCTGACTCATGGGATCGATTCGCTGGGATTGGGGGGTATTGGGCGATCGCCGAAACCGAAGACGGGGCCTTCCATTCAGTACCCGCGAGCGCCGGTGGCGTTCCCGGCGCGATTATGTGCACCATAGAACCGGATGTCGCACTGTGGGCTGGCGCGCCGGTCAAATAGCCGTCAAAGTCCGGGTGCTGATAGAGAATGGGCAAAGCCCAGTATAGCTGGTGAGAACCGTAGGCAGAAATTAGCCCAGCTCTGGCACGGCTCAGGCTGAGATCGACTGGATAGCCTTGATTGAGGTTGCGGTAAAACAGCCGCGTGAGAGTTAGGGCTACATCGTCGGGGATGCTTTCTGCCATTGCTAACACTGCTGGAATGCCCCGCTTCACTAGAGCTTCGGTTAAGTTTCGTTCCGGGCTGTCGTCCGCGAGGTCTGAGGGGTCGCCGTAGGCGCCGCGGCAGGAGTTAAACACGGCCATCTGAATACCGTTGTTAACGAGCAATCCAGCTAAGTCGTCGCCACTCAAGGTTTCGGTTAAGCCGGTGCGGCTGCTGACTAGGTAGAGTTCGCCACCTCTGGAACCTAAGTTGCTATGGCCTGCGTAGTGCAGGACTTGGTAGTGTCCTTGTTCTAGGGCTTGGGTAAGTTGTTCTCGATCGGGCTGTTCGAGAATAGTCAGTTGAATTTCCGGGGAATGGGGGCTGTTTTTGAGAGGATGACCGGTGCGGTTTTGGAGTTCTTGCTGCAAATGGAGCACTTCTCGCTTGAGCTGCAAGCTGTCTCGATCGCTCGGAGAGGCGATCGCCATTAAAATTTTTAGTGGCCCACCACTAGGCAGTATCCGGGTTTGTTTAAACAAACTTGTACCTGGTTGGTAGCGGGAAAACACGACATCGGTGCCGGTTGCCAAAGGGCGATCGCCGGCGTGCAGAACTTCCCACGGCAGTCGTGGCAAGCGCCGGCCTTTGAGTCCGAGTCGCAGTTGCAGCACTTCTCGGCGGTGCTGGGCGATGCCTTGAGCGCAAGTCCAGCTATCGCGCAAGTTTCCTTGAAACAGCCCGCTGTATAATTGTTGTCCGAGCGCTACTAAATTCGGCGCACAGTTGGGTCCCGAACGGGAGAGGCTGCGACCCGCAAAACTGCTTCCCTGTACTGCTTTTCCTTGGAGCAAGCCCACCAGCGGGTCGTTCATCAGTTGAGCAGACAGTGCAAGCCATTCGTCGATCGGCCAGCGGACTTGTTGTTCGGCTAAGGGTACACCGGGTGCAACCCTTTCTGTCCGCACTAGATATTCGTCGTCCCCAACAGGGGTGACTGAGAGTTGAAATTCCTGGCTCACCGGTTTAGCGCCCTCCCGCCTTAATTCTGAATTTGCCTGCGTTTTTGCGGCTAGCAATAGCGCTCGGCAACATATTTTTTACTCTTCCAATCAAAGTTTCTGAATGCGCTTCCCCCGATCGGGCGATCGCTAGGGTCATGTATATTTGTTCAAACACTTTGAGGATATAAAAGTTGTACTTTAATAACAGTTTATTAGTTTTGATTGCCCTGTGGCTCGGTGAAAGCCGAATTTTCTCCAATCTTGCTATCTTTAACATTTTGCACCTCTACCGCAGACCCCTTTAGATTCGTCGTGAACTTGAGTTTCTCATTGCTGAGTAAAGTTAAATTGGAGGCACTTTACCAGGCGGATCTCTAGTTCTTATTAAAATTACTTCGGCTCTCGCCAACCGGTTTCAGGGCAATATCGCAGGCAAATTTGAGTATTTTATTTTTTTGGGAGAGGGGTCGATCGGTCTTTACCGCTTATCCTCTACCACCAACCCCCCATGTGTAATCTTGATTTTGTGTCAATTAATTAATTGGTCAGCCCTGGGTTCTCATCCGTAAGCCCTCCGCCCTCATCCTTAAGACCTCCGTGGCGATCGATAATCGATACTTGACCATCGATTATTCCTAATAATTTATTGCTAATTTACCGCTTTCATGATATAGAAAATTTTTAATTTAACTGTTTTAATCGAGTTAAAGTTAAGCAGCAAAAATAAACATCAGCAGCCAAGAACTCTCAACAATACAACGACCATAAAATTGTTCCGGTACTCTCAAGCAACTCTTTTTTTGGCATCTAGAGGATTACCCCTCATCAGGCCGGTTTCTCGGAGAATTATTGGACTTGGTAGCGAAGCCGTTACAAAACAACAGGGTTGGGCAGCCTCGCCGTGGGTCATGCCCGCTCAAAATGCCGAGCTTGCAACAGTCACCAAAAACTACTCCTGCGTCATTTACCATTTGAAAGCAAATCTTACAATCTGCCTGAAGATAGATATATTTTGGCAGAACTCTTAGTATGGATCCGAAAAAAAACTCAGTTCGCGAGGTTTCCTCGAATGAGAGAAAATTGTGCCACTAAAAATTAGAACAAATATTTGGTCGGGGGAATTATCTAAATTTCTAATTAATCATCGGGAACTAAAATTACGAGGGTGCTGTCGTTTAGTCAAGAGATTCAAATCCTAGGTCAGGGAAGGATTTGTCAAAGCTGGGAGTGTTACAAAACTTCAATACACCCAGCCTAGATCGGAAAAAAAGCAAGGGTAAAATTTTGGGGGATAGATGTTTTGGGTAGTTATTTAGGAGTTGTCAGTTGCGAGTTTAAATTCAGCTAATTCACTGTAGAAATTACGTAGAAACTCTACAGGCAGGGGCCCTTCGGCGCAGCTTACTGTAGAAAATACCGAGAACATCTTAAAAGCTCGGAGCTTCGGCGCAGTTATTACAGTGTAGGTTGCGGATTAATTAATTTTGGTACGCAATGGCAGAATATAAAACTCGCAAAATAGCGAAAAAAACCTTGCAGTTTAAGTGGCATCTATAATAGTAAAGATGAGGAAACCAGCTCCTATAGGGGGCGAAAGCATGAAGTTTAAAAAAAATCTTCTGCAGCCTCCTGTTTGCTGATAAATTGATTCTAAGAAGCTTACCATTTTTTGGGAAATATCAACAATGGATGAACTAACGTTGTTAGAAGAAGGAGCGGGAACACTTTTTCTCGCTCAAGATGAAACACAAAAGCCAGTCGGGGATTTAGGCGACGACAGCTCTACAATTTCTGATGAGGAGTTAGCCGAGTTAATTCAGATAGCGCTCACCGAAAACACCGACGGCCTTACCACCACATTTCCAGCTCTGTCTAACGGCGTACTGGAAGAAGGTGCTGCTGATGACAGCCAAATGGCGGAATCTAACGGCGTACTAGAAGAAGGTGTGGGCGACATAGATGACTTAGATGATGACAGCGGCATCGATCGCCGCCGAACCGTCGTCGGTACCGATGACGATGACATCCTTGTCGCCACCGGCGAGCAGGATGAGATATTCGGCAAGAAAGGCAAGGACAAAATCAAAGGAAACCGTGGCAAAAAAAATAAAATCTACGGGGGTAAAGATGACGATGATTGCGAGGGCGGCGATGACGACGATGAAATAAGAGGCGATCTGGGCAAAGATACCCTCATGGGCGGCGACGGCAACGACACCCTTAACGGCGGTAAAGACAACGATACCGTGATGGGTGGCAGTGGCAACGACATCTGCGAAGGCGATGACGGCGATGACTGGACCCACGGCAACGAAGGAGATGATGACGTTGACGGCGGCGCCGGCAACGATACCGTCTATGGCGGCAAAGGCAACGATGATTGTGAGGGCGGCGAAGGCAACGATGCAGTCAGGGGCGACACAGGCAACGACAACGTTAGCGGCGGCGACGGCAACGATACCGTTAACGGTGGCAAAGATAACGATACCGTGATGGGCGATGCCGGCAGCGACGTTTGCATGGGTGACGACGGCGACGACAGCGTGATGGGCGGCGACGGCAACGATACCGTGATGGGCGGTGTCGGCAACGACGTTTGCATGGGTGACGACGGCGACGACAGCGTGATGGGCGGCGACGGCGACGACAGCGTGATGGGCGGTGCTGGCAACGATACCCTCGTGACTGGCAACGGCAATGACATGGCAGATGGCGGCGATGGCGACGACAGCGTTGTTGGTGGCGGCGATGGCGACGATACGCTGATGGGCGGCGACGGCAACGATACGCTGATGGGCGGTACTGGCAACCATACCTGTGTCGGCGGTGCTGGAGATGACGTTTATGTCGTGAGTAACAGTACCTCTGGGGCAAAAGCAGTCATCACTGACTACACAGACGGCAGCGACAAATTTCTGCTGTTTGGCGACTTGAACTTTAGCAGCTTGACCTTTATACAAGTCGGTGGCGATACCGAAATTCGGGTCAATAACTTTGCCTTGGCGCTATTGTTGAATGTCAACGCAACGCTGATCACTGCTGGCGACTTTTTGGAAGTTAATCCTGAAACTCCAACTCAAACTCCAACTCCAACTCCAACTCCAACTCCAAGTCAAACTCTCACTCCGATTTTTAACCCTCCGCGAGTGGAAGCTAATAATAACTTGACTGCTGGTTCCAGCGGCGGCGAGCAAACTATTACTTCTGAGTTGTTGCGGTTTGTCGATGACGAGCAAGGTCCTAGCGGCACAGTCTTCAAGTTAACCGAGCTACCCGATGCTACAACCGGCCAACTATTGTTTAATGGAGTCGCCGTAACACAAGTCGGTTTTACCTTCACTCAAGCAGACATTAACGCAGGCTTGGTAAGGTTCAAAGCGACAGTAGGTTTTGTCGGTGCGCTGAGTTTTGGTTTTGAAGTTAGCAACGGCAAACGATCTCTCACCGGCCAGCGTTTTAGCTTGAACATCGAGCAAAATGTCTTTAAGTTTGGTGGCACTACAGCACCTCAAGTTATTGTCGGTTCTGCGACGCTGGATAACGATATCGAAGGCAGCGATGGTGACGATAACATTACAGCCGGCAACGCCAAAGACAAAATCATCGGCGGCAAAGGCAAGGACACAATTAAAGGCGGCGATGGCGATGACGATATCGACGGTGGAGATGATGATGACGATATCGAAGTCGGCCTAGGCAAAAACAAAATCAAAGGAGGCAAAGGCAACGACAAAGTTAAAGGCGGCGATGATGATGACGATATCGACGGTGGAGATGATGATGATGATATCGACGGTGGTAAAGGCAAAAACACACTAAAAGGAGGCTTGGGCAAGGACAAAGTTAAAGGCGGCGATGATGATGACGATATCGACGGCGGCGATGACGATGACTCGATCGACGGTGGCCTCGGCATAGACAAAATCATCGGCGGTAGTGGCAATGACACATTAACCGGAAATGAGGGCGATGACTCGATCGAAGGTGGTCTAGGAACCAATACTCTAATTGGGGGTAGTGGAAAGGATCGCTTTATTTACCGCACTTCTCGCCAAGAGATTCAAACAGTTGTAGAAGCTGACTTTATTACTGACTTTAGTGTCGATGACGATGTTTTAGAGCTTTCTACGGCAGCTTTTGCTAATCTCAGTGTTTCTAGCTTGACGCGACTGGAGATTACAGCTACTTCTACTGTGGGGTCGATCGGCAGCGCTAACTTGCTCGATTTCAGCCTGGATACCACTGTTAACAGCATCGCGTCTTTGCAAGCGCGGTTTATAGCTTTGGGTGGCAACCGAGAAGCGCCTACTTTCTGTCAGTTTATAGATGCCGAGACCGGTCGTGCTGTACTGGTATTTGCTGTTGGGGCGCGCTTTGAAGTTCTCACGAGTTTCTCGGCAAGCATTCGCCTGCAAGTCAGTAACTTTGTCTTCAGCGGCACGTCACTAAATGTTCCTGTCGGTACTGCTGGTGCTGACAATGTGAATTTCGGCACTTATCCGGCTGCCGTTAATTTCGATGGTTTAGCAGGCGATGACAACATTGTCGGCAGCAATTTTAACGATACCATCCTTGGCGGCGACGGCAACGATACCATCACCGGCGGCCTTGGTTTGGATGTCATAAGCGGCGGCAGTGGTGCGGATCTGTTTGTTTACAGGACAACGAAAGAAGGCGGCGATAAAATTGCTGACTTTACTGTTGGGGTGGACAAATTCGAGTTTAGCGCGAGCGCTTTCGGCAATTTGACTACGACTAACTTTGACGGTGTTAGCGGTTCAACTCCTGACATTACTGGCAAAGAGTTAGTGATTTTCACAGGCGGCAGTTATGCCTCTTTGCAAGATGCACAAGCTAAAGCCCTGGGCAATTCTACAACTGCTGGTTTCTTCGCCTTTACTAATGCGTCGAACGAAACAGAGTTGTATTTTGACTCGAACGGTACCGTAGTCGGTGGTTCTACCTTGATTGCGAATCTGGGTACTGCTGCTACCAATCTGGGAACGGCGGACTTTGTATTCACAGGTACGATCGCACCTTCTGCGGGTGGTACTACTACCAACTCAGGTAGCGTGGCCGATTTAACTGCTGCTGGAAACACTTTCCCAAGCGACTTTAACAATTTCGGTTCAGGTGTTGGCGGTTACAACTTCACCTCTCCTGTGTTGTTTACCGGAGATGCGAAGGCTAACAGCGTCACGGGTACTGAGTTTGCTGACATCTTCAGCGGTGGTTCTGGTGCAGATATTCTGACTGGCGGTGCTGGTGCGGATCTGTTTGTTTACAAAGCAGCAGGGGAAGGCGGTGATACGATTACTGACTTTAATGCTGGGGTAGACAAATTCGAGTTTAGCGCGAGCGCTTTCGGCAATTTGACTACGACTAACTTTGACGGTGTTAGCGGTTCAACTCC
>NZ_JAUBUB010000045.1:0-15855 GCF_036705265.1 Microcoleus sp. B4-C2 | reverse complement strand
ACCGTAGTCGGTGGTTCTACCTTGATTGCGAATCTGGGTACTGCTGCTACCAATCTGGGAACGGCGGACTTTGTATTTACAGGTACGATCGCACCTTCTGCGGGTGGTACTACTACCAACTCAGGTAGCGTTGTGGATTTAATCACTAATCCCGGTACTTTCCCGACAAGCGGAGTTAACAACTTCGGTTCTGGTGTTGGCGGTTACAACTTCACCACTCCTGTCTTATTTACAGGAAGTGCGACAGCTAATAACGTCACCGGCACTGAGTTTGCTGACATCTTGAACGGCGGATCGAGTGCTGATATTTTCGACGGCGGTGCAGGTAACGACAGTATCTCCGGCGATGCAGGTAACGACAGCATTTTCGGCGGCGCGGGTAGCGACAGTCTCTTCGGCGGCGAGGGGAATGACACTTTAATCGGTGGTGTGGGAACCAATGTTCTCAACGGCGGTGCTGGTGCGGATGTGTTTGTGTTCACCGGAACTACTGCTGACGGCGGGGATGTAATTACCAATTACAGCATTGCTGATGATGTAATTAATCTCGACAAAACTGGTTTTGCAGCGTTTACAACCGGAGGGACTTTGGCTTCGAGTTTCTACGCTTACAGCAGCACAGTTTCTGTAACTGCGCTCGAAGCAACTTTAACCGGCCCGTCCATCATGGCTATCTACGACGGTTTGTCTACTAAACTGTATTACGATAGCAACGGTTCTACGGTTGGCGGTAACAGTTTGTTTGCAACTGTCAATAATGTCGATTTAGGAATTTCCGGTAATACTGAATTGTTCTTGTTCTAAACGGCAAGAATCCTAATCGGGATATCGGTACGGTTAGGGACACAGCCATGCTGTGTCCCTACAAGATACGGGTAAGGACACAGCCATGCTGTGTCCTTTTTTTTGGTAATTGTTAAACAATTTAGCTGCTCTTTTTTTGGTAGGGAAATGGCATTGCCGTGTTCTTTTTTCCGTTGTTGTCGATGGTTGGAGTCGATCGCACTCGCGAGGGCAATTTCACCATCCAATCCGGTTTATTTTACCCGTTATATCCATTCCGGTTGATTAAACCGCAGAGGACACAGAGGATACAGAGAAAGGGGAGAGAGAGATGAATAATTCCGATGCCAATGGATTTGATATTACCGAAAATCAGGACACTCCGCCGTGCCGTTTCTCTACAATTAATCCGGCGGTGGTTAAATTTGTATTCACATGGACGCACTTCGACAAAGAAACCGGGTTTTTTACCTCATCTTCGAGTGCGAACGAAGTATTTTCGTAAAAAAACCAGGTTTCTGGGCCCCATGCGTCACTCCTAATTGATTAACCCCTCTCCTGTGCAAGTACAAACGTCCCTTTAATTGTTGATAGTAAATTGTCATAACTTTGATTTGAGTCCACAGCTTTTTTAACCATTAAGCGCCACAGCTAATGATAATTATTCATAAGCTGATGATAAAAATTTATAGTTTAATGGTAAGAGTGAAGCGGGCAATGCCCACCCTACAAATAGAGTCCTCGATCGCCCTAATCTAAAATCTATGAGTGCCCAAAATCCCTTGTCAGTCTGTTTCGCGGATGTGAAGGCGGCGGCAAATCGCTTGCAGGGCAAGGCTTTCAAGACGCCGGTGCTGACTTCGGAAACTTTCAACAAACGCACAAATTCTCAGGTATTTTTCAAGTGCGAAAACTTTCAGCGCACGGGCTCGTTTAAATTTCGGGGTGCTTGCAATGCTTTGATGCAGCTATCTGAAGCTGAAAAACAGCGGGGAGTGCTGACTTTTTCTTCGGGAAATCACGCGCAGGCGATCGCCCTTGCCGCCCAGTTGTTACAGATTCCTGCTACTGTTGTTATGCCGGCAGATGCGCCAAAAGTCAAGCAAGAAGCGACTCGTGGCTACGGTGCAGAGATTATTTTGTACGATCGCACTCAAGTTTCCCGCGAAGAGTTAACCGCTAAAATTGCCGCAGAACGACACTTGACAATTATTCCTCCTTATGATCATGCGTGGGTGATTGCGGGACAAGGTACGGCGACGCTGGAATTAATCGCAGAAGTTGGGGAGTTGGATTTGCTGCTGGTTTGCTGTGGGGGCGGGGGTTTGCTGTCGGGATGTGCGATCGCGACAAAAACTTTGTCTCCGCAGTGTAAAGTAATAGGAGTGGAACCGGAGCAAGCAGACGATGCGACGCGATCGTTCCGCACGAAAACGCTACAAACTGTTACTAACCCGGATACGATTGCTGATGGTGCGCGCACGCCATCTTTGGGGAAATTAACCTTTCCTTTGGTGCTGCATTATGTTGATGATATGGCAACAGTTTCAGAAGAGGCAATTCGCAGCACAATGTTTTTTATGTGGGAACGCATGAAGATAGTTGTGGAACCGACGGGAGTGTTAGCGGCGGCGGCTTTGCTTTCAGGTGTTGTGCCGGCTGAAAATGCGAGGATTGGCGTGATTGTTAGTGGCGGAAATGTCGATTTGAGGGAAGTCAATCGATTTTAGATTTTAGATTTTAGATTTTAGATTTTAGGCGTTGCTGAATACAGGTAAGCTGTTCTCCATTTAAATTGTGTGTCAAAAATCACTCAAATTATTGTGGGATGGGCACGCGAGTCCGTCCCGAATATGCAATTTAAACGCGCAACAGCTTATGAATGGAAAATTTCGGAATTACTATAAGCCAACTATCGTGAGTTATGTAACTTCCCATAAAACTTTATTCATACCGTGAATCAGCAACGCCAGATTTTAGATTGAATAATTTATGTAGCAGCTTCTCTGATAAAATGCTGGCACAGCAAACTTTGATAACACAGCACAATGTCTTCAGAAACAAACTCAGCGGCTCAATCTACAACTGGTGCAGATGCGATCGATGTTGCGATCGCCTCTGGAATCGACTTTGACGGTACTCCGATTCCGCAAGCAAAATTAGACCTCTACCAGCAAGTGATGGGATTAGAAGCCGGCAGACAGCGCAGCGGCGTGTCAAATACAATGCGATCGCGCATTGTCCGAATCGGTGTCAAACACATCGGACAAGAGGAACTCGATAAAATGCTGGTTGCGGCAAACTTTGCACCGCTGAAAGAGAAAGAAATCGCTTTTTATTACGGCGGTAAATAGATCGTATTTATCCCACATCTTGCACCATTCTCAATAAGCCTTTTATGAACAGGCAAGATGCCTGTTCCACAAGAAAATCAATTCTTTGTGGAACAGGCATCTTGCCTGTTGCTGCCGATTTTGCCTAAAATAGACATAACCCACGCTCATAACATCTGTCATGCAAAGTTACACCCTCGCAGAAGTATGTAATCCACAGGGGACAGTCTTTAACCGAGCTGCTGTGGAGCCAGTTTTACTCACAGATAAATCGCAGCCCAGCCACGTAATTATGTCCGCTGATGCCTATCAGCGCTTGATAGAGCGGCTGATGGAATTAGAAGATATGCTTTTAGGTTCATCAGCAAAATCTGCCCTGAGTCAGTCTCAAATGGTTGGTACTAAAACCTTTGTAGAAACACTAAAACAACTGGCCAATGGCGAAACTTGATGGTTTACAAACAGTTCTCGACTTTCTCAAGGGTTTGCCACCTAAAATAGCGGCTCAAATTGCTAAAAAAGTGTTAGCGCTGAATGTCGATCCTTTACCTAATGATAGCAAGCAATTAATCGGATATCCGGGTTATTATCGGGTAGATAGTGGCGAGTATCGGATTATTTACAGCTTTAATTCCGAAGAAGATTTGGTAGAAATTATTCTAGTTGGTAAGCGTAACGATGATGAAGTGTACAAAAAATTAGAGCGCCTTTTTTAAGAAACTCATTCTCAGTGATGCTGCTTTAAATATCTGGTAATTATTTTGATATTACTCCGGTTTTAAAGTGCGTTCCATCAGTGATAAAACAGCGTGTTCAGGAGTAATTTCACCATTTAATAAGCGATAAACTTGACGAGAAACAGGCACTTCTATGCCGCGTTGATTGGCCAAATCAATCAACACATTAGTAGTATTGACTCCCTCAGCAGTGCTCTGCAATTCCTGCAAAATTTGCTCTAAAGATTTGCCTTCAGCTAATCCGAAACCAACCCGATAATTGCGCGATAAAGGACTGTTGCAAGTAGCCAGCAAATCTCCCAAACCCGACAAACCGTAAAAAGTTTCTGCGCGAGATCCCAAACGAACTCCCACCCGAATCATTTCCGGCAAAGCGCGAGTCAGCAAAGCAGATTTAGCATTAGTTCCTAATTGTAAACCGTCGCAAACACCAGCGGCGATCGCAAATACATTTTTCAAAGTTCCACCTAACTCAGTTCCCAGCGGGTCTTCATTCACATAAACCCGAAAAATATCAGAACTGTAAATATTTTGCACTTGCTTGGCCGCCGCTAAATCCGAACTCGCCGCTACCGTTGCAGCCGGCAATCCTTGCTGAATTTCCTCGGAAAGATTAGGGCCAGAAAGTACCACAATTGAATTGTTAGGAAAGGCATTTTGCCAAATTTGAGATGGAGTGCGGGTAGTCGCGGGGTCTAAACCTTTGGTGACGGTAACTATAATTGTACTGGGACTTAACTGTAAAGCCAAAAGTCGATCGACCGTTGCTCCAACTCCTTTCATGGAAACTGCGGAAACAACAACATCCGCACCTGTGATAACTGATTCTAGATTAACAGAACTGCTGCGCGACCACAAATTAACTCGATCGCCTTTTTTGCCTCCCAGACTTGCCAGTGCTGAACCCCAAGCACCTCCGCCTAATATTGTCAAGCTTGCCATAGAATTTAGTTTAATTAACTCAGATTTTACACCATTCTCAAGAACGGGCGAGACGCCCGTTCCACAATAACATTAATTTTTTTTGTGGAACAGGCATCTTGCCTGTTGCTGACATTATTGCAAGAAGATTGAATGTTTTTGTGGAACAGGCATCTTGCCTGTTGCTGACATTATTGCAAGAAGATTGAATGTTTTTGTGGAACAGGCATCTTGCCTGTTCCTGACGGGCGAGATGCCCGTTCCACAATAACATTGAGTTTTTTTTGTGGAACAGGCATCTTGCCTGTTCCTGACATTGGTGCAAGATGTGAGATGAACGAAACAAAAACTCCCCTCCTACAAACGCGGACGCAATCCATAATGACGGTAACGCCAATAATCTCGTAAAATGCGATCGTGATCGAAACACAACTCACGAGGAATCTGCCAAGATTCAAAAATTTGTAAACTTTTAGCATCGTCGGCGGCTTGAGGTTCGCCCGTTGCAGAAGCCAAGAATACAATACTGATAGTGTGTTTGCGGGCGTCGCGATTTGGATCGGAATAAACGTAAAATTGCTCGATTAATTCTACATTCAAACTCGTTTCTTCTAAAGCTTCGCGTTTGGCCGCCGTTTCTACCGCTTCCCCGTAATCGACAAAACCGCCGGGAATTGCCCAGCCGTAGGGAATATTGCGGCGTTCGATGAGTACGATCGGGCGATGGGGGCGATCGGCTAATTCGATGATAATATCAACTGTAGGAGCGGGATTTCTATAAGTCATATGCGAAGGAAGAAGGAAGGCACGACACGGATTTTGACACGAATACACGGATTAATTTCAACGGGTTCGGAGTTCCTTCTTCCTGCTGAATTATGCTAAACCGCGAATTAGTACGCGCTGCCTTTGCAAAACCTCTGAGTACAGCTTTTCCAACTCAGTAATATTCTGACTGAGAGTGTATCGCTCCATCGCCCGTTGGCGTGCTTTTTGACCAAGCAGCATTCCCAACTCAGGATGATCGCAAAACAGCGGCAGCAAGGTTTGCAACTGACTTCGTACCCGCTGAGTGTTCAAAACTATCCCCGCGCCTTCCTCCAAAGCCTCGCCGTCAGCACCGGCATCCGTTGCCAAACAAGCTAAACCGCAGGCCATCGCTTCCAGCAACGACAGCGACAGTCCCTCCACTAAAGAAGGCAAAATAAATACGTCTGCCCCCCGGAGGATTTCGATGCGGCGTTCCTCCTCGGCGACAAATCCGAGCCACACAATGCCATCATCTTCGCCGTAAAACAGTTGCAGCGAGGCTGCTAGGGGCCCGTCGCCTACGATCGCCAATACGTTCCCAGGGCCAAAATTACAGTGTTTCCACGCCTTGAGCAAAGCCTCGACATTTTTCTCCTGGGCAATGCGGCCTTGGTAAACAAAAATTCGATCGGCTTTTAATTCCGACTTCAACCCCGAAGGCCCTGGAGAATATTTAATGGCATCCACGCCGTTGGGAATCACGGCTACCCGTTCCTGTGGCACTCCCAACTTCACCAATATATCCCGCTGAATCTGAGAAAAAACGATCGTCGAGTCGTAGTTCGCCAAAAATGGAGCGTACAGTTGATACATCAGGTGTTGGGTTCCCGATGTCAAATTCCGCAATTTGCGATCGAACGGCGGGTGAAAAGTCGCCACCAAAGGCAAATTCAATTCTTGACAAATTTCCGGCAGCAGAAAGTCTAAAGGCGAAAGCGTCAGGGAAGCGTGAACAACATCGGGTTTGAGCCGCCGCAGAGATTTCATCAGCACTGTGCGGGACTTGAGAGTGGGAATCGTATAAATTTGCGATTTGTAGTGACAGGGTAAAGAGACTTCGTTGCAACTGGCGGACGAGAGCGAAGTGGTATATGAGGTTTGAGTAATTCCCTTTCCCCATGAACCATTTGCCATACTCCACCCCGTATTGTTCCTGTCCAGTGAGTCCGCCTCTTGGGCAAAGTGCAGAAAACTAACCTGGTATCCCCGGTCTAATAGTGCGTTGGTGACTTCCCTGGAGTAAGTGACGTTACCGCAAAAAGGTGATTTTTTTCCTAGCCAAGCGATGTGCATTCCAGTAAATCAGAGTTTGTTATTTTTTAGATTCGATCGACTTTGCTATTACTGCTACGGAAAATATACCAGGTTAAGACACCCCCAGCCATCGCTAATCCTGCTAAAGCCAAAAATACTGTTGGCAAACCCAGAAATGTTTCTGCTACCCCGGCCAAAGCCAACGGTAAACTCAAAGCGATATTAGTGGCATTGTTTTGCAGCCCGAAGACTTTTCCCCGCATTTCTTCTGGGGTTTCTGCTTGAATTGTAGTCTGCATCGGCACTCCCACCAATGAGGCAAATAAACCCAACAGGGTAATGAACAGCACCGACAGCCACAAATGGTCTGTAAACGCAGAAAGGGCCATCAGAGCAAGTGCCATCCCAATCGAGCCGATTAAACTCAGTTGGGAGTGAGAAAATTTGTGGCCGAGATAGCCGACTGTCGTCGCCCCAGCAGCCATGCCGACGCCCACCGCCGCCAGCAAAAAGCCAAATTGTGATGCTTTCATACCGGGGAGGATTTCTGCCAGCCGAACTGCTAGAACTGCCAAGGCTGCAAAAATGGAAAATAGAATAATTAGTTGAATTAAAGCATTGCGGACTTTGGGTTGATCGTTGATGTAACGCAGGCCATCTCGCAAATCTGCTAAGGGGTGGGGCGGTTCGTGTTCGACTTCGTTTTTTTCGCCTGTTTGCATCGACAGCAAGAGCACTCCGGCGAAGGCGTAACTTCCGCCTACTACTAATTCTTTGCCGATGCCGAGTCCGCCGCCGAGGTTGGAAAATAGGGTGTCGGCTAAAGCTAGTAAGGGTTCTCCGACTGCGAAGCCAATAATCACCGAACCCATCATGGTTGTGGTGTAGAGGGAGTTGGCTGATAGCAGGTGGCGGCGTTCCACAATTAGGGGAATCACTGACTGTTCTGCTGGCGCGAAAAATTGAGTTAAAGTCGAGACTAGGAATGTCACTAACAGCAGCAAGCAGAATCCGAGCGGCAGTTGACCGAGTTCCCACCCGTCAGACAGCCACAGCAGCACGGGCAATGTTAAAACAAAGGCTCCCCGCAGCAGGTTTGTGGCGACTAGCACTGCTTTTTTCGACCACCTATCGACATACACGCCTGCGGCGGCCCCGAACAGCACTGCGGGTATGGTAAAGGCGATCATGATTGCTGATACCCACCTGCTGATGGTTTGATCTGGCGCTTGAAAGCGGCTGGCTACGAGGGCGATCGTCAGTACGAGATAAACTTTATCTGCTAGTTGGGAAAAAACTTGCCCACTCCACAATGCTAGAAAATTTGGGTTTTTGAGCACTGGCAGAAATCCCGTTTGTTTTTCGGGAATTTCGGCTACTGCTTCGGAGAGTTCTGCTGCTGACTCTGATGTGGGAACCGGGGGGATTGCTTCGGGCTGTGGGCTATTGCCGTTGTTCCAGTCTGGTGCTGGAGTTGTGGGGTATTTATCCATTTCTGGGTCTGGGACGTTGCTCCATTGTCGATCGGCCAAGACCGGCTCGGAGCTAAAATCGGGAAAATTTTCTCGTTCTTCCATTTTGTGGTGGGTCACAGCTAACACAGATATTCTCAAATCAGAATCAGACAGTCGCATCATAGGATTTGGGGTGGATGGCCTGGGATGGTGGAGGTTGGAGGGATTGGAATTTGAAATTGAGGTGTTAACCCCTAAGTTTATTAATAATCTCGTAACTTTATCTATATCTATTATCTGATGTCGCAACAACCTTGAAAATTTACCTGAAATTGCCGGCAGGTTCGGGTATCCGGCAGGCTGGGGGTGCGATGTACGATCGCCCCTTCACCTATTTAAGTCAACACTCAAAATTTAAAACTCAAAACTCTCTAGGTAGGTGTCGATCGAGCTTCCCGATCGAATCGTGCAACCTAAATGATACTGGGCATATTGTCGCAAAATATTTTCGACAGATATCCAAGTTGTTCGATCGGCAATCCCCTCTCCTAGTTCTGGACTAGCCAACTGTTGCAGCGCTGCTAATTCCTTAGCATTAATCTCGAAATTTGTCAAGTGTTTGCTACCATTCGTTTGCCGGGAACGGGAGGCGGATTTGTACAAGCTACCGTTTTCTGAAGAGAGTTCTGCCTCTAGGTTAGCTAGTTCGGGTAAGCTGAAGGTTCCCCCAGAGGGTATACTAAACCCGGTTTGCCAGTTCAGATCGCTGAAATTTGGGATGAGCGGCCCTCTGGTGGCGCAGCAGACTTGGACTTGGGGCGCGAGACCGGCTAAGGCTAGCAAGTGAAAAATGCCGTGGGCGAGGTGAGCAATCAGCACGGCGGCGGATTCGATTTCTGTGCGATCGGACAAACGCTCCAAACGGCTCAAATGTTCGCCCAGCAACCAAAACAGGTCTTCTTGGGGCTCATCGGAAAGGGCGCTGGCGATCGCCAATTCCGCCAGATATTGCGCCGCTGCGAGTTTTCCGAGGTTGCGGCTCAAACCCGGATGGGATTCTACGGTGTTGGCTTGGGTAATTTTGTCGAGCGATCGGCCTTTGGCAATTAGCAATTCGTTGACGACAAATAATTCGCTTCGGCCGCCAATGGTCGATCGTTGTTTGCGAACACCCGGTGCTACGGCTCGAATTAAGCCGAATTCCCGCGTCAAAACTGTCAGCAGTCGATCGGATTCGCCGATGGGTGCACTCTTAAGATTGATTCCAGTTGCTTTGTAAGTTCGAGTCACTCGATTTTAGATTTTAGATTTTAGATTTTAGATTTACTAGAATACTTCGGACAGTTTCATTGTCCTCGTTGGTCGATCGACCTAGAACAGTCATTCTACAGTTGGCAATCAAAAACTGTCCGAAGTATTGTTATTAGACAGTAGCAAAAACAGTCCAATAGGCAAAACTTTTAGTTGTAGGGTGCGTAAGGGCGCACCAATTCCCCATTAGCCATTACCAATTAGCCATTGCTAATAACTAATAACTAATGACTAATGACTAATGACTAATGACTTTTATCTAAATTATCGCGCTGGCGCATTAATTCCGGGCCGCGAGAAGTCCCCAAACGAGTTGCCCCAGCTATTACCAAATCTAAAGCTTGTTCGTGAGTACGAATTCCGCCGGCAGCTTTAATCCCAATCCGTCCCTTCGTAACTTCCTTCAGCAGTCGCACATCGTCAACTTTCGCCGGGCCAAAAAAGCCAGTGTTGGTTTTGATGTAGGCGGCGCCGGCTTCCATGCAAATCTCAGCCGCTAATTGTTTTTCGGCATCGGAAAGGAGCGAACTTTCGATAATTGCTTTGATGGTGAGATTTGTTTCTTCGCAAATTTGGGCTAACTCCCGGTGGAATTCGTCGATTCTTCCCGCTTTCAACAATCCTAAGTTAACAGAGACATCTAACTCTACGGCTCCATTATCTGCTGCTTCTAGAGCTTCGTAAACTTTCACCGTTGAAGTCGAAGCACCGGTGGGAAAACCTATAACTGTACAGACTTTGGGACGTTTGCCGTGCAGCAGCTCAACTGCTTGTCTGACGTAGGCGGGATACACGCAAACTGTGACAAAGCCAAATCTCTCTGCTTGTTGGCAACAGTGTTCTACTTGCTCTGGCGTAGCGGTGGGGTCGATCAGGCCGTAGTCGATCAAGGGGGCAATATCGATGTCTGCCTGGTTTGCAGCCATTGCTGTTTTTTCTCCGAAGTAACTACTTTATTAAGTATGTATCGAATTTACCAATCTAAAATCTAAAATCTAAAATCTAAAATCGATCGACTTTACTTTGACCCCGATCGAGCATAAATACTCAATTTGCTGCTCGCAAAAACTCTTGTGGGAAGTGGTTTGCCAATTTATGTCAAAAAAATATTTTGGTATCTGCCTTTAGATACATTTTTGATCTTTCTTTAGGTATACTTTGTTAAAAGGAGTTGCGGTAGAGCCTGCGTCAGCTACGCTAGGGCAGAGCCTGGTAGCGGCTACTGTTTTTACTCTGAGTAGTGCTTTAAAAACATAAAAGCCAGTGCCAAGCATGAATCATTTAGAACTCGAACAAGAAATTGGGAAGATGGCTAGAGCGATGATGACTCGCAATAGTTTAATTGGTAAGGATTTGATTGCGGATCTCAGAGGGCGGCTGTCTGTTGACAGTGTAGCTGCTTTGATGATTGTCAGTATTGAGCGTTTGATTTGGTATGACTGCGAGTCCGTAATCTGGAGTTTGAGTTATTTGATTCCTGCTGACGTGATGGAAGAAATTCGCCGGATTACTGCGCTGGTTGTTTGCCAGCGGTTGATGGGCAAGGGTTTTCTGCTGGGGAAAGATTTTAGTATTGATGCAACAGGCCAGTTGATGTTGAGTGAGAATGCTAAAACAGCGGTTGTGATTGCTTGAATTGGGCAACCAGAAGTAGAAGCTATTAGCACTAGGAGATTTGCAGTTAGACTTGGGGCGCCCTAGAACTTTTTGTGTAACTGCAAACCTAATTCGGGATGCGGTGGTAAGAGTTGCGCGATTCACGCAGAGTTAAAATTCGCAGCAGCTCTAAAAAACGATGAGTGCGGTTAGCTAAAAGAGCTTTTTACTAGAGGAAAATAGTTAGTTTCGACCGCAAATTGTTGAGGTTGTTACGGGTACTGTGTACGGGCGATCGCCCTGTATCAAATTTTTCATATTTTTAGTGGAATTACAGTTTTATTCCAGGTATGGTTTCATGTAGAATCATCCCTAAGATAGATACAAAATATTATGAACTTAATTCAAAACTTGGAAGCGGCTTGGTATTACCATCTGGGCTCGCGCCACCTCGAAGCTAACGATGATCATGGTGCTCTGGCGAACTTTAACAGAGCTTTGAAGTTGCAATCAGATCATTATAAGGCTTGGTTCGGCCGAGGTATGGCTCTGGGGAAATTAGAACGGCACTTAGAGGCGCTGAAGAGTTTTGATGAGGCCTTGGCGGTGGAGCCGAATGCGAGCTTTGGCTGGCACAACCGGGCGATTGCTTTAGGAAAGTTGGGCCGCTGGTTGGAGGCTCTCAACAGTTTTGATCGGGCTCTGGAGTTCAGTCCGTGCGCGGCGAGTATTTGGCACAACCGGGGACTGACGCTGATCGATATGGGGCTGTACGAGAAGGCGGTTCTGAGTTTTGATCGCTCTTTAAATTTGTACCCGGAGGCTGCTTGGGCGTGGTACAACCGAGGTAATGCCCTGTTGGAACTCAAGCTTTACTATCAGGCGCTCAACAGTTTTGACCGGGCGATCGAGTTTAAGCCTGACGATGCGAAGGCTTGGTACAATCGCGGTATAGCTGCAAACTCTATGGGACTTTACAAACAAGCAGTAGCTAGTTTTAGCCGATCGATCGCTCTACAACCGGGCAGAGCCGAAGCTGTGGGCGAACGGAGAGTTGCTTTGGAGAAATTAGTAGGTTTAAATCAGAGAAATTCCAAGTTTACTCCCACATCTGAGCGTCCCTTGGAAGATTATTTAATTTGGTACAACCGGGGTGTGGAATTGGCGCGAAAAGGCTGCTACTCTGAGGCGATTGCTTGCTACGAAACAGTCTTAGAAATAACTCCTGATTTTGCTAATGCTTTTTACAATAAAGCTTGCTGTTATGCGCTACTGGGATTTGCTGATTTGGCCCTTGACAATTTGCAGCGGGCTGTTGAGTTTATCCCTAATTTATACCGAGAGCTAGCTTTAGCTGACCCGGATTTAAGCTGCATTTGGAAACAAGAACGTTTTGAAGCGCTGATCCAAGGTTGATTTTACACAAAAAACAGCTCGCCAATGGGGCGAGCTGTTTTTTTGGGCGGCGCAAATTCGATCGCCCTCAAGAGTATTTGTGGAATCTTTGCTATTGCACAGAAACTCGGATTGAGGGCTTGACCGGCCTCTTGGCAACTACGATCACCCGGTAAGTGCCGGATTCCGGTAGTTGAGCAAAAGTTTGACCTTCGCCTTGATCCAGGAGTTGTCCCGACGGAGATTCGATCGCCAGATCTAGATTTTTGGTGCTAGCTGTCACCCTAATTGTCTGCCCCTGCTTGCCTTGAACCGTGATGGGCTGGATTTGGTAGCCGGACATTTTGAGTTTGACTGTGGCTTGTTTTTCCTTGAATGCTATGGGAATTGCGCGATCGGGCCGATAAGTCCACTTGGCGCTAAAGTCGCGTCCGATTACGAAGCTGGTGGTTTCACCTTTCGGGGTAACTCGCACGCGATAGATGCCTGACTCTGGCAACTGGCCAATCCACTGATTATCTCCTTTTTCAATAACCCCCATATTTTCACCATTGGGACTGTACAGTTCGGCTGTCAGTTGTCCTGCCCACAGCGAGAGAGTGAGTTCTCGCCCTTTGATGCCTTCAAAAATATAGGTGGTGGGTTGGTTGATGGTTTCTCGGATTTCCGAGGTTGACATTCGCTTGATTGGTTCGAGGTTTGAAACTGATTCAGAAGTAACGGGTTTGTTAAGGGTTTCTGTAATTTCCGAGGCAGCCATCAGCTCGCTCGGTGCAATTTTGGGGGCTACTGGGCTGGCAAATACTGATTTTGCCGTCATCATGAGTAGCATTCCAGTCAGTAAAATTAGTTTTTTCATGTCGCACTTCCGGGGGGGGTAAGGAGTTGTATATGGTTACTTGTGTTTGCCTGTTTTCACCGGATTAAATCGGGCGATCGCACAGAGGCTACAGCAGCATATAGGATACAAGTAAATATCCCGTACTTGCACAAAAGCTGCTGGTAGCAAATTGGCAGTGCGGGAGCTAAGTAGTAGCCTCAATTTGTCGAGACATTTCAATGATACTACCTACGCATAATATCATCAGAGAATATTACTAATTTAGTCGAGGAAAATTAAAGCTTTTTCCGAGGTTCTTGCTCAAGAAATGCCCACACCCAAAAAACGCCGTCTCTGGGATTCTGGCTCTGCCTTGCTACTGGAAAACGGCTAGCACCAGCAGGGGGTGACAACCCTAGTGTTACTTCATTGTTGACAATCAAGCATCCAGGATACCCGCCACGTGATTCATCCGTCCAGAAATAAAAAACCTGTATCCGATGAAACTTGCCCCCCGAATTTATCCGTGGTCAATGCTTCAATGCTTCAATTCTAAAATCTAAAATCTAAAATCTAAAATCTAAAATCTAAAATCTAAAATCTAAAATCTAAAATCTAAAATTGATTGACGATCGCTTAATTATCTAGGGCGCTGCGAACCCCACCTTAGCATATTTCTAGCGTATTAAACCATTTTTTGCGTAAATTTTGATACTGTATCTTGGTAGAGCGGATTGAGTTATTATTTCTGACAAAAACCAGTTAATCACTACCAAATCCGCCCTACCACACGAGGTTAAATTGTACTACGAACCTGCCAGAATTTTTAGGTAAGCTTGTACTGTGTTGGACAACCCCATTTCTAGCGCTTCCGCAATTAAAGCATGACCAATTGATACTTCTAGTATATCAGGAATAGAGCAAAATTTAGCTAAGTTTTGCAAATTTAAATCATGTCCGGCATTCACCCCTAAACCGGCTGATTGAGCCGCTTTAGCTGCTAAGACATATTGTTGAAAAACAAAGTCTACTCTACCTTCGCGAAAAGCAGTTGCGTAGGGTTCCGTGTACAGTTCTACTCTGTCTGCTCCAACTTCTTTTGCTAGCGGCATGAGAGCAGCATCTGCGTCCATAAACAAGCTGACTCTGATGCCGTTGTCTTTTAATTTTTCAATGATTGGTAAGAGCCGATCGCGATTTTCGGGAATATTCCAACCGCTATCCGATGTTAGCACGTCGGGAGCGTCCGGCACCAAGGTACACTGAGCCGGTTTTACGTCGCAAACTATATCCATAAATGGCGGCTGAAATGGATTTCCTTCGATGTTGAACTCAACGGTTAGCATTTTGGCTAATTCGTAAACATCGGCGGCTTTGATATGCCTTTCGTCGGGGCGAGGATGGACTGTAACGCCATGAGCTCCGGCAGCAATTACTGTTTTTGCGGCTTCGGTAACACTGGGGATACCGATGTTTCGAGAGTTTCTGAGGAGGGCGATTCTGTTGATGTTGACGCTGAGTTTTGTCATGGGATGTTAATCTTTAAAGTTGAGCTCACATCTTGCATCTTTCTCAAGAACGGGCAAGATGCCCGTTCCACAAAGAGTAGATTTTATTGTGGAACAGGCATCTTGCCTGTTCAAAAAAGGAGTATTGACAATGGTGCAAGATATAAGTTGATAATACTATATTAATCGCTTTCGGTACTAAAATTTGAGCCTATTGCGGTAGTGTTAGGGCATTGTCAGAGGAAAAATTAGCTTGTGCAAGCGGTAAACTTTCTGCAAAAAAAGCCTCAGCTATCTGCTGTTTTGCTGCCAAATCTTCAAGGTTGGCAATGCAGAAAAGCGGTGTGACGCGATCGACTATTGGGCGCGGAAAGTCTCGGCTGAAATATTTTAGTTCAAAATCGTATCTGTGGGGACGGTAAATCATGCCCAACAGTTCGACTAAGGGTAGAAGCGTCCAATTGTGATAGTTGCCGATCGCATCTACTAAATGTCCGCGATAAATCTCTTTTTTTACCAGAGGTTGCAGCAAATCGAAACTGATTTTAAGGTCGTTTAATCTCGACTGCATTGTAGATAAATGTTTGCTTTTATCGACAGGATGCGGTACAATTAGATTAGCTTTGTCAAAGGCGATCGGCACTTTCCCGTGTCTCTCTATTTCCAGAAAATCGTTGCGGCGGCTGCGCCGAAAAACGGCGAAATCAATTAGCAAAAACGGCGGGATTTCTTTCAGCCGGCAGAAGCACTGCGATTGACCGTGCCAAGCGGGTTCGGGAACTCGATATTTGATTTCGATTTCGCCAAGTTCTGCGAGGGCTTTTTCCACAATCTCAAAGGTTTCTTCCACGCAGTTATAATATCCTGAAAACCCCGCGACTTTAGTCCGGGGATGAAAGGGGCAAGGAGGCTTTAGCCTCCCAGTCTATTTTC
>NZ_JAUBUB010000044.1:0-48993 GCF_036705265.1 Microcoleus sp. B4-C2 | reverse complement strand
GCGGACTCGAGCCGCTCGCGCTCGACTATTATAATTTACTTGGGGACAATTAATCCACCCTGCCTAGCCCCCCTTAAGAAGGGGGGGACAAGAGTCTTATCAAAGTCAACCCCTACTCCCCTTCTTAAGGGGGATTTAGGGGGATCTAGACTTGGCTATGAACGAGAGATACCAAGGCTTTCAGGTTTAAGTTGACACCTATGGGCATGGCGCCGTGTCCTACTCTCCGCGCCGGAAACGGCGAAAGCGTTTGTCCCTATCAGATATCGCTCAAAAGAGAAGCTTTTGTTTGTTCCCCGATTGATTTTCTAAGCACAATTGGGTGATGGCCGCCGCCGGTATTGGTTTGCTAAAGAAGTAACCCTGACCCATATCGCACTGATGCGATCGCAAAAACGCCAACTGTTCTGCTGTTTCCACTCCCTCAGCAATCACCTGTAAATTCAGGCCCTGTCCCAAGGCGATCGCCAGTTTCACAATAGTAGCACCGCTGCTGCCAGTCACCAAATCGGCCACGAAAGATTTGTCTATTTTTAAATTATTGAGGGGAAAGTTTTTCAGAGACCACAGCGAAGAATAACCGGTGCCAAAATCGTCCAGAGAAATGTTAATTCCCATGTCCTGCAACTGCTGCAATACCGACACCGTAAAACTCACATCTGTCATGGCAATGCTCTCGGTAATTTCTATTTCTAAATATTCGGGATTTAACTTGGTTTCTGATAAAATTTCAGCGATGGTTTGTACCGTGTGAGGTTGCAGAAACTGGCGGGCTGATAAATTCACTGCTATCCGCATCGGCGGCAATCCCAATAACTGCCACGCTCGATTTTGCAAGCAAGCAGTCCGCATCACCCATTCGTCAATTTGGCAGATTAATCCTGTTTCCTCAGCTAAGGGAATAAATCGATCGGGAGGAATCAAACCGCGTTCGGGATGCTCCCAGCGAATCAGAGCTTCCACGCCCACTATTTTGCCAGTATTTAAATTTATTTGCGGTTGATAGTACAGGACAAACTCAGATTTTTTTAGAGCTTTGTAAAGATGATTTTCTAAGTTAAGATCCTCGGAGACTTTACTGCCGATCGCCTGCGTGTAAAACTGATAATTATTGCGACCTTTCTGTTTAGCTTTGTACATCGCAGCATCAGCATTTTTTAGCAAAGTTTCTGCATCTTCTCCGTCGTAAGGAGCCAAAGCAATTCCCAAGCTAGCCTTAATATAAAGTTCCAGACCCTCAAAATCAAAAGGAGTGCTTAAACTCTGGATAATTAGCTGGCAAATCTTAGTTGCTTCCTCTGGCGTGTTGATATTGTACAGCAGCACAGTAAATTCATCTCCGCCCCAACGAGCCATCGAATCCCCCACGCGCAAACAGTTAGTCAAACGCCGAGATACACTTTGCAGCAACAAATCCCCCACTGGATGACCGAGAGTATCGTTAACATTTTTAAATCTATCTAAATCTAGAAAGATTACCGCCAGCATTTCTCCATTTTGGTGAGCGCTAGCTAAAGCTAAAGACAGCCTTTCATTAAACAGTAATCTATTAGGTAAACCAGTTAAGGGGTCGTGAGAAGCTTGATGTCGGATCATCGCCTCGACACGCCTCTGCATGGCAGCCATGTACAGGTGAGTTCCTAAAGATTGTGCTAGCTTCTGTTCCTCGCTAGTCCACTTTTGAGCTTCGCCTGTTTTGATTTCTTTCCAAGCTGCAAATGACTGTCGGGGACGATCGTGCCGGGTGTCCGAACTGCAACGGCCCGCCCACAAAATTTCGGTTTGTATAGGGCTGCGAAAAACGGTGAGACAGCCGATGCACTGTTGGCGGTATTGCAGCGGTACTGCCAAAAATGCTCGAATGGAAGCTGCGACTAAATTGGCAGATACAGATTTGAGTTGAGGTTCTTTAGAAATATCAGAAATTGCGTACAAGTGCGGTACGATAAAACTGGAAATATTACTGTCAATTGAGCTGTAATGCTGGGAATAGAGATTTTCAAAAATACCTAATTGGCTGGTATGATTAGCAGTTTGTGCTGGATCGTCTTGGTTTGCCCTCCCCATAATCTGCTGCCAAAATGGGCTGAGTTCAAGGTCGATGTCCGCAGGCTGCTGGCCACAGGTATAAAGCAAAGCGGGCCGATCGCCAAACTCGGCTGCAATGTAGAGTCGCCCTCCTGAACCACGCAAATGCTTGACAGTTTGTTCGAGAACAGCTTTCCGAATTTCGTTTAGTTCCAGAGGAGAATGCAGCAAACTGGTAATTTGGTTGATAACGGCTTCGTCGCGCGCTTGCTGTCTAGCTTGACTCAGTAGAAAAGATTGGGCGATCGCAATTGAAAGTTGATCGACAAGCAACTGCACCATTTTCAATTCTCGATCGCTAAACCGTTTTGGTTGGCTATGGTGAGACACCAACAGCCCCCAAAGGTGATTTTGATGCAAAATCGGCACCGTCAGAGAAGAACGTGCCCCCATAGCCTTCAGATATTCAGCGTGACAGGGGTCTACAGGACGATAGCTAATATCTTCAACTGCTAAAGTTTTGCCGGTTTCGGGACAATCTAACCGATTAATTGTTTGATGCTTCAATTCCACATCTACAATCACTCGCTGCCGCGCTTTGAGAAACATTTCCCGAGCACTATGGGGAATGTCGCCTGGTGGAAAGCGCAAACCCAACATAGATGGCAAATTGTCACCGTTGATGGACTCAGCAATGACCTCACCGCTACCGTCGGTCTCAAAGCGATAAACTTTTACTCGATCGCTCTCTAAAAAGCTGCGGATTTCTCGCGCTGTGGTCGTCAAAATCTCTTGGAGTTCTAAAGAGTTGCGGATGCGATTGGTAATTCGATTGAGTAAAATCTCTTGTTCTAAAGTCGATCGTGACATTTGTCTAACTTTGGTGCGGGTCATCGCTTTTGATCTCCCGGGCTGTTGACAGCATTTTTGCGAGCCACAGTCTTAACTTGCCCTGTATTATACAATACAATACTTTCGCCCCGTCTAGGGGCTAGACCCAACCCAAGAGCGCGAAACTCGGTTTCTGGGGATATTTCCACTTTTTAGACAAATTTCAGTGATAAATCGAGTTTTTCACAGCACTTACAAGGCAAGGAAAGAGCGATCGGGCAATTAGTGAGGACGAAAGTTCGATCGAGTTGAATCAGGACTCCAGTCCTCACTACAAAGCAATTGCAGAGCTACAACACAAAAGGTATAGAAAAACCGATTTGAGCAACCAGTATTCTGCCCTCTGGAGGGAGAATACTGATTGCTCAAACCGGCTAGTAAGTATTTATACCTTAAACGGTCTTATTAAGCCGACTCCCAAATTCCCCGAATTCTGTCCGGCAAAAAGCCAGCTATTTCCTGAATTCGCTCCTCGGACAGCTCATCCTTCGTCGCCGAAAATACAGCGGCGATCGCAGTTTCCGGTTTTACTCCCGAAGGAAGTGCGCCTTCTAGTTCCACCCTCCGTGCAAACAAATTGCCATCGATCCCCGCAGGTGCAGGCGGGCCGGTCAAAGGCTGACGTATCCGGCTCAGCAATCCCACCAGCGGATTGGTATCTTTCCAGAGGTCTGCTATTTCTTGTTGCAGGGTTTTGTCATCAGTAGGCAAAACTTCTTTGTGCAATTCAGATTCCACGCGATCGCTGGCTTCTGTTGTCATCACATCGCGCATGATCCGGTACACTACTTCGGTAATGTCGCGGGCATCAAAAATATCCTCCAAGTGACCTTTTACCATCACTTTTTCCAAAAACGGCATATCCTTTGAAGCGATAGGAACTGCCGATCCTTCCTGGTGGAGCGACTTCGGAGGATTCGTCTCCATTTTGTGTAACAGTTTGCGACCTTTTTCTGTTAACTCAGCTTGTTGAAATGCCACTAAAGGCGGCAATAACTCAGTTCCTCCATAAGGCTCGCCACTAAACTGAGCTTTGATAAATTCCCTTTGGTTGAGGTAGTCTAAATGACCGAGCAATTCCGCTTCCGCCACTTGGTGACCGACATATTCTTCGGCTGCGTTCCTAATTTCCGACTCTCCCCTGCCGTTTCCGCTGCCAATCTTTTTGAGCAAAATGTAAGTCAGGTCGTCTCTGATTGGAATTGTCATTAAAACCTCCTAGGTTAATATCCGGTAAAGCTCAGGTAAAAAATGATTTTTTTTACTGGCTTAAATTGTGATTATTACTACTTAAAAACATTGAAGTCTAAAGTAGAGTAATCAAGTATCTCTCAGCAGGTGTAAGTTATTCAAATAAAGTAACGGTTAGAATATTCCTTTAGGTAGATCCAGGTAGGGAAACCCATGTTTAATGTGGTTAATATCCGAAGAAGCTGTCGCCACTCTTCAATGCTATTAAGCGAGAATGCTTTATTGGTAAGAGTTTTCGTATTTATTGCGTATTTTTACCATGGCTGACGCACCAAGAGAGCCTCAGTTGGTAATTGGCGCTGGGAGAGGTAGAATTAAGCAGATGCTATGGAATGAATCAACTGCGGTCGTTTTGCCCGCAGCTTGTAGCGATATTGTATCGGGTTAGACCAAAAACTGGTCATGGGAGAGCTACAAATACGAGCCAATCTGTGTCAAGTGCCGCAGCGCCACTTGAAGAATGCCTCGGTAACAAATTTTTTGATCGTTGCGATCGGCATTTATGAACTACCCTAATTGGAACAATAAATTGGAATCCTCGTCTCTCATTAGCGGTCAACCCCCGGTTGAAAAGCGTCCTTTAGTGTTGGCGGTAGACGACAATCCTGACAACTTAGAGCTGCTGACACAAATACTCGATTTATTCGGGTGCGAGTGTGTGGGAGCAGTGGACGGGTACGCAGCTCTTTCTGCAGCAGTCGATCGACAGCCCGACCTAATCGTACTCGACATTTGCCTGCCGGATATAGACGGTATGGAAGTAGTAAAGCGCGTCCAAGAAAACCCCGCTATCAGACATATTCCGATTGTTGCTATCACAGCACTAGCAAAACCAGAAGACCGCGCTCGAATTCTCCAAGCAGGCTGCGTGGAATACCTTTCCAAACCTTTTAACATCAAAGATTTAGAAACAGTTATCCGCCAGCACCTCAACTCTCCAATGCTTTTGGTTGAGTTTTAGATTTATAGTTAGAATCACGAACTTGAGGTGCAGAGTCCAAAATTGCGATCGTTCCAGTGCGGCCTGTCTCCAAGGTCGCATCGCGGAGCAAATCAGTAACTCCCACGCCCAAAACCTTTTGGATTAATTCTTTCAGTGGCAATTCCAGAACTGATTCTAATTGTGTCCGCACCTGCAAAGCCAAATCTTCCTGACCGTTCTGAGCCAGCAGTTTTTCGGGTTGAGTAAGCCCATTTTCCACAACTATTATCAATTTGTTATCCAAAAGATTGCACAGCGCCTGACTCGTTGGGTGTCCGAGTTTAGAGCGGTACAAAGCTTGAATTCCCTGCGAAAGAGTCCGTTCTAATTTACCGCGAGTAGGTTCTAAGGTTTCCCCTGTCATATTTTTTATTGACACCATGATAGATAAAAAATACTGTTAGCAGCAGTTAACAGTTACAGTAAACTTAACTACTGCTAACAGTCAACTGCTAACTGTTAGAAATAAAGTCGCTTTAGCCGACAGTAACTTGATTAGTTTCCACCCCAGTTGCACCCTTAACGCCTTTAGCAATTGTCACCAACTTGTTGACAATTTCCTGACTGGGAACTGTACCTTTGAGAACCACAGTAGTGCCAAGTTGAGCCACATAAACAGTCTCAATATCCGCAACATCGGGATTTGCATCGAAAGCCTGAGCTACCCGTTTAGCTAAACCGCTTTGATCGTATTCTCCGTTCAAGCCCATGCGTTCCGGCGGGATTGTCTGAGCGCTCGCAGCAGGTTGAGCTTGAGCTTGAGATTGAGCTACAGGTGCTTGATAAGCAGGAGCGTCAACAGTTTCTTGATTTTCTTTTTTTTCTAAACCAAACAATCTTTTTAGCCAGCCCATAAAGTTTGTCCTCCGACAAATTTGTGTTAATTGACGTGTTAATTGACGTATTAATTCGCGATTGGCACGTCACCCTGTAATTGTTATTCTCAATACCAGGAATTACGATCGCACTCTTGGATGCAGAAACCGAGTTTTTTTACAAAAAAGTATCGTTACAGCCATCCACCTAGGTAGAAAAACCCAGTTTGTTGAGTTGGGTGCGCCCATCCTAAATATAATTTACAGTTGTACAACTTCGCATATCATCTGCCTGCAGACATAATTCTCCGGCTCTCAAACAAATACTTGCGCTGACCATTCCGGCAAATCAAACTTAAACCCTTCTTCTCCAACTTCTACTATTTTGTTGTACATCCACTCGTACCAAGTTCCCGCAGCCGGAAGCTTAGGAATACAGTTACCAGATAGATAAGTCTCCGAAAAATTAGCGACAACTACTGCTCGCGTTCCCTCATCGCTCCAGCGGTAATAAGCCAGCACTTTGGCTTCGGGATTTTCGTGGATAAATTCAATATTGTCGGTATAAAGTGCCGACAAATGTTGCCGCAGCCGAATCACCTGTTTGTAGTATTCCAAAAACTCATGATTGGGCGGATTTTTCAACAAATACCATTGCAGTTTATGCGGCTGGTTGGGAGTTTGCCGAGAGGATTGTCCAAACTCTTCGCCCATCCACAGCATCGGTATTCCTACTGCTGTGACTAACAAAACCGGGCGTTGCTGATTTATGGTATGAAAGGCTAAATATCCAAGTCATAGAAACCATTATCTACAAAGCTTCGGGATTTTCAACTTATTTTTTTTCCTACCCTGATTAAGCAACGCCCTGAATTTTAGTGCGGAAATAACGTTTGTCATCTTTTTATCTTTTTTTAAGGGAATTTCTGCCCATTGGGAAAAGGAGCCGAGCAGTGTAGCTGCTTTGTTGTTGGAAGCAAAGAGTTTGAATTCAATTGCAGCGGCCATGAATAGCTTGTTTGGAGAACTTAAGCTGTTCGACATTTAAAGGACGATTGTAGGGTGCGGAGCGTACATAAGCGTTTCCCTTGTAACTGTAAGTGTTCGCGAATGACGCACCTTACCTGGTTCGTTAGTCGTTTAAATGCTCCACAGCTTATAAGTGTGATTAGTATTGATTTTTACAATTTGGCAGATTGGTCGCCATCGTTGTTAAGAGTTAACCCTGTAACTCTTATGTTGTAACCTGTACAGTGGGCAGCCGGAGGATTTAGTAGTAGACACTACGCACCAGCACGCGGAGGCCAGATTTAAATCAAAAATGTAGTTAAAGTAACTAAAAATTATTAAGCGCTGTTTATGAAAAGTAATTTAACTTTTGATAACTAGATAAATCGTGGTGAATATTTAAAATTTGTAACTAAAGAAACATTTTTTGCCCTACAGGAATAATACCGTAGAAAGATGTAATTTTATGCGGAAACAGCGAGGATGAGCGTGTAATTGTAAGGCAAGGGAAACCCGAACCATGAATCCTTTATTCAACTCGGTTTTCCCGCGACTTTAAGCCAAGTTTGAGCCGAGAATAGCAATGATTATTTTTGCTTATGTCTTGGTATCACTTGTTTTATAGTTTTTGACTGGCAAACTTTGTAGAACCTTTCATCAGCTTTAACGACTGCTGCTACCTCAGTAATTGGTAATTGATGAAAATCTCATTCGTCCCTATTACCCGTTAGATATTCCGAGCAGTGGCTCTAAGGCTCTAAAAGTTTAATGTGGGATGTTGGCGAATTACCGTTACTGTAAAACTCTGGAGTGTTAAAAATGCTAAAACAAATGTGTTGGTTGCCCAGATTGGGACGCAATGGAGAAAAGATATTGCACTTACGCACCGATGCCCGTCAAGGGTGGCGGCCTTATACAGCTTTTCCGCAGTTCGCTGTATCCGACTACCGGGAACCGGGCGGTTCTAAGGGATGGGCAACATATCAGAAGCTGAGAACTCAAGGGTGGAATTTAATATCGACCGCAGAAGGGCAGCAGTCGATTTTTGGCGAACAGAAAAGTGCTTAAAAAACCCGAAACCGCAGCAATAAAAGAAGAGGTAAAATCCTCTTCTTTTTATTATTTTTGGGGTGCTGCTGAATTCAAGTATGATTTTGCCTGATGAAGTAATTCTAAGTCAGCGGTGGGGCAACCACGGGGGGATTGCCCCTACAAATTTCATACCCCAATTAAGCAACGCCATTTTTGGATACAGAAACTGGGTTTTTAACCATCCTACTTGGTAGAAGGGGTAAGGTGTGCAGTGCTCACCTTACATAATTTTGAGATGTTTGCCAGTTGCAAGTAAATTAGGCGATCGCCCTTTCTCTCTCTCCTGTAATTGCTACGTTATGGAGCACCGGCTGGTGAGTTTTCAAGTTAAACCGGTATCCGTGGGGGAGGATGTGCAACTTGGCCCCGCAAATCGCCAAAGCCTCATCCTTCAACAGTCCCTCCAGATTGTCGTGGAGTTGTTCAGACGAGTCGATGACAGTTACAGAGTTTTCGCCAATGACTTCCAACTCGTCACCGTGGACTAAAATAGCTGTATTTTCGTCAATACCAAATCCCAACACGGCAGGTTGCAGCAAGAGTGCGGAAACTAAGCGTCCCAGACGACCTCGCTGGGCGAAATGTTGGTCGATGACAACTCCTGGAAGGAAACCCATTCCCGGCCCCATTGCTACCACATCAACGCGGGGATTTGTCTCCGAGTCTCCTTCAATAATCATCACGTCTGGCATCATCGCCGCGCCGGCACTGGTGCCACCAATGATAATACCTTCAGAGAAGCGTTTGTGCATAGCTGCGTCGAGTATGGTGTCTTTCAAGCAGCTAATAATCCGCGCTTGCTCTCCGCCGGTAAAGAATATGCCGGTGGCTTGTTCGATCGCTTCTAAATAATCTGGATTGTTGGCATCTTCCGGTTTCTGGGTGTCAACAACTCGCACATCTTCAGCGCCAAGTCGCTCAAACACTCGGATGTAATTATCTCCTACTTCTCCCGGCAGGCTAGTGGCAGCAGTCATGATCACAATGTGGGCTTTAGTGCCTCCGGCGCACCGCAAGAATTCCCGCAGAATTTTGCAGTCCCCCTCTTTGTCTTCCGCGCCACCGATAATTAGCAACTTCCCCTGAACTTCGTTGCTCGCCATATTATCTCTACTTTTAATTTATTTAATTTCACTAAAACACAAACTTATTTTTTCCGAAAACTGCCAAAAGGTATATATAGATACAAAAAAAGCTCAGACTTTTACCACTTTAGAACGCACACAGCAAGGGTGATATGGAAGTTTACTCATCTTCGACGATCGACAAAACAAACTTACCCCCCCTAACAGGAGATAGGAGGGGTCAAGAAATGAGCTTAAACTACAGGGCCCACGCGCGCGCGGTGATCGATCCGGTTTCTGATCCGATGCTTCGCTAATCCTCCTCTGATTGCTCGTAGAAATCCGGTTGATGAGCGTAAGTCCTTAATTAGTCCGATCGCTCGTTAGTGGGATCGATCGATCAAATTGCTCAATATGGTACTCGCCCGTTCTAAAGGTAGGTGTCTGGGTTTGCCGTTCCAGACAATCTGATATTCGTTGCTGTTTTGACCATCGCCGTAGCCAGAAATTAGCTTCCGGTGAAATGCTTCCTCAGCTAAGTGGTGAACTTTTTCTCTGAGAGCAGTTTGTGCGATCTTCATAATTTGCTGCCTCTTAAATTTTCTTTCACTGTCATAAACAATTATAAGTACACAGTGTACCTCTCAAAAGTTATAGCTTTTTTTGGGAGGGGGGAAAGAAGTAGTCATTAGTCATAAGTGCTTAGTCATAAGTGCTTAGTTATCAATGCTTAGTTATCAATGCTTAGTCATCTATACTTAGTCAGATGTTAAAGGAAGAAGGAATACTTTCCTACTCTCACCCACTCCCCCTCTCCCCATCCCCCCATCTCTCCCACTCCCCCTATCGGGCAATACTGAAGGCAGAATTGGTCGGAGTATTTGTCTGACTGCTGGAATATCTATGCCCCCAGGTAGTATCCCCTGCACCAACTATAAAGTTACCGTAAAAAATTAGCTCAAAGGAGGTTAGAAAATGCTGCAAGAAAAAAGCACAGAAACAGCGCGCGTCAATGCTCGAAAAACCGATATTTTCGATGTGTTCAACTTCAAACACTATATCGGGCCCAACCCTTATTTAGACACCGCGGCTTTAGTTTTTGATTTAGCGGTGACGGGGGGGAGCGAACCTTTGCCGATCGCACATTACCATACAATTATTAGCGATCGCTACCCGCAACTGCTGCACGAAACTTTCTCGAACCATGCCCAACTGTTCGGTCGTACCGCCTCAGAAGTAGCAAAACTCGACATGGGTTTGCACTTCCAACACTGGAACATCAAGCCATTTTCTTACTTTAACAGAATCAGCATAGAAGCACTTCACGCCCGCACCGCCAGAGCCGTAGTTTACGCAGTTTGGGATTGGTTTGAAGCCATTAATCAAAATCAAGACTTTCCCTTAGAAGCACAAATGGGCGCGCTGCAAAATATGTTCCGGCAGTCAGTTTACGGAGGGCCGACAGTTTATTCGTTAATGCGATCGGCATCCCAAAAAGGCATTCCCGCATTTTATTTGTGGGATGAAGGACTAATGCAATATGGGTACGGTAAAAAACTGGTTCGTGGCTCTGCAACTACTTTTGATTCTGACAGCCATTTAGACTCAGATTTTACCACGCGCAAAGACGATTGTAAAGCTTTTCTCGCTACATTAGGATTTCCTGTTCCCCAAGGCGATATCGTCTCCACAGAAAACGGAGCTCTGGCAGTTGCTAGAGAAATTGGCTACCCAGTTGCTATCAAACCAGTAGTCGGTCATAAAGGAATTGGCGTCACAGCAGATGTCCGAGATGGTGAGGAATTGCAGGCAGCTTTTAAAAGAGCAGTTAAGGCAATTCCCGAAACAGATCCGGTGCGAGTAATTGTGGAAAACAGCATCAAAGGATCGGATTTTAGGCTGCTGTGCGTTGACGGCAAATTTGTTTCGGCAACTGAACGCCGGCCCGCTTCGGTAACAGGTGATGGCGACTCAACAATTCGCGAATTGATCCGCCGTGAAAACCGCAAACCAGAACGTTTGGATACGCCTACTTCGGCGATGAGCAAAATTCAGTCCGACGAAGCGATGGAAATGTATCTGGAAGAACAAGGGCTGTCATTAGATAGTGTACTAAGTCGCGATCGCACTGTGTCTCTACGCAAAGTCGCTAATCTTTCCGCAGGCGGCGTCAGCATCGATGCTACCCGCAATATTCACCCGGATAACATTGTTTTAGCTCAAGATATCGCCCTACATTTTCGGTTAACTTGTTTGGGAATTGATGTGGTAACAGAAACTCTCGCCAAATCTTGGAAAACCGGGAATTTTGGGATTATCGAGATCAATGCCGCGCCGGGAATTTTTATGCACCTTAACCCTGCTGTCGGCGAAGGAGTTGATGTACCTTCCCATATTATCGAAACTTTCTTTGAATCGGGAAAATCAGCCAGAATTCCGATTATTACTTTCAACAGAATTTCGGTACATGACCTACAAGAAACCATCGACCATATTCTGTTGCAGCATCCCGATTGGACAATCGGTGCTGTTTGTCGCGGTGGACTTTTTGTTAACCGTTCTGAAAAAGTTTTGAATAAGAATTACCATCTGAACTTGCAAAGTTTGCTGCGGAATCCCAAGCTCGATTTGTTAATTGCTGAATATCCCGAAGATATTTTGGAAGCTGAGGGAATGTTTTATCGGGGCAGCAATATGGTGGTGCTGGACAATCCGGGGGAAACTGAGATGATGTTGGTCAGAGAAAGCACTGATGACGATACTGTTGTGATGAGGGAAGGAAATAGTATTTCTATTCGCCGCCAAGGATTGATCGAACAGTATACTCTGGGGGATGATGAACCGTTTACACGGGTTTATTTGAAGGAAATAGGGACTGTTTTGTAAGCGGTTCCACCTTTAAGTTGGCTTTGTGGGGCGGGTATTGAGTACCCGCCCCACCAGATCGAGGCTTTTTCTTGTTCCCCGGTTCTTCCGGGGCAGGAACTTGGGAGCGCCGAGATGGGAACTGACTTCGTTACACTTAGTTACAATTGGTTTTAATTCCTCAGTAAGCTGTTCTCCATTTAAATTGTGTGTCAAAAATCACTCAAATTATTGTGGGATGGGCACGCGAGCCCGTCCCGAATATGCAATTTAAACGCGCAACAGCTTAGTGGATGCACTATTCGGAAGAAACCGGGTTTCTTCCCAACTTTCTCGTTACACATTAATATTTTCGTAGAAATTGGGTTTCTCAAGGTAAGTTCTATTTCTGCGATCGTAAGTTTTTAGACAATCTTGTTTGTCGGCTGTCGATCGTGCTATCAAGGACTTTTACAAGTCTTTAAAAAATAGCACTCCGGTGGCAGAAGGTGTGGAAATATGAATTTTGCGAGCAATTGGTTTAATTCGCTGACCGAAAGTTTACAGTCGCACCGTCGCTACATTCCAGCAGCGCTGACTCTTTGCACAGGTACGAGTTTGTCCTTGGCAGCCGCAGCCGTTGTGTGGCATTCGGAAAACCAACGAATGCAAGCTGAATTTCATCAGCAAGCCGATCGCCTGAATGTGACTTTGCAGCAAAGCATCAACAAAAATTTAGAAGTTCTGTACTCACTGGAAGCATTCTACAGGGCGTCTACTGAAGTTAGCCGACAAGATTTTAAGCAATTCGCTCAACCTGCCCTTGCCCGAAATACTGCTATACATTCTGTTAACTGGATTCGGCGCGTGCCTGCTGCCCAAAAAGCAGCTTACGAACGGACAATTCGAGCCGAAGGTTTTCCGGCATTTCAAATTTACGAACGAACTCCTGACAAAAAGCAGGTCAAAGCAAAAGTGCGATCGGAATACTTTCCTATTATTTACAGAGAAGCATTAGAAGAAGATAACAAAGTGATCGGTTTTGATGTTGCCTCCAGCCCCGATCGCAAAACAGCTTTAGAGAAGTCGGCGAATACCGGGAAAATAGCGGCTTCCGGGCGGATTAGATTAGTCAGCAACAATCAACCAGGATTGCAAGTATTTCTACCAGTACCCCGCCCCACAAATTCTCCAGATAATTCGGTCAACGGCCGCCAAAACCTCATGGGAGTGATTGCGGGTCTGTTTCAGATCACGAGTATGGTCGATTCCTCTTTAGAATCGCTAAATTTAGACAAGATTAATTTTTACCTCTATGACAACTCTGCTATAGAGAAAGAACGCTTTCTGGTGCGCTACGACTCACAAGCTAAGCAGTTGATAGATAACCCAAAACACGAAAAGCCAGAGTTAGCTAATCTGCGGGGAAAAATCTGTAAAAATCCTAGTGCTTGCACTCGCCTATTTAACGTAGCAGACCGCCAGTGGAGGCTGCTAGTTTTGCCTGGAAAGGGGTACAACAGTCTGAGGACGCATCAGGGTTCGCTGGCCATTGGGGCGATCGGGCTATTGATGACTGGCAGCTTGACGATTTACCTGTTGATGTCTCTAGAACGTACTGCAAAAGTAGAACAGCAAGTGTACGATCGTACAATTCAACTAAAACAGCGCACCGCTGAACTAGAAACGGCACTAAAAAATTTGCAGGAAGCTCAATTTAAACTAATCCAAACTGAAAAAATGTCCAGCCTGGGGCAGTTGGTGGCTGGAGTTGCCCACGAAATTAACAATCCTGTCAACTTCATCTCTGGCAACCTAATCCATACAGGCGCATATACTAGAGACTTGCTGGAACTTGTGGAAATATACCAGCAGCAATATCCCAACCCAACGCCCGAAGTGCAAGCGAAACTAAAAGATATTGATTTGGAGTTTATCAGTGAAGACTTGCCTAAAATCCTAAAATCTATGAATATGGGAGCTGAACGGATCAGCCAGATCGTGCTTTCTCTGCGTAATTTTTCGCGCTTGGATGAAGCTGAAAAGAAGTCGGTTAACATTCACCAAGGCATTGACAGCACCTTGATGATTTTGGATAGTCGGCTGAAACCCCAACCTGGTTTTCCGGGCATTAAACTTATCAAAGAATACGGAAATTTGCCATTGGTGGAGTGCTGGGCGGGACAATTGAATCAGGTATTTATGAATATTTTGAGCAATGCTATTGATGTTTTATCTGATGCAGAAAATCAAAAAAAGCTCGAAAACAACGCCTCGAATTCTGCCTTTTTACCTACTATTCGGATTCGCACTGAACTTTTAAGTTCTAATTGTGTATGCGTGCTAATTGCTGACAATGGGACGGGCATGACGGAGAATGTAAAAAAACGTTTGTTTGATCCGTTTTTTACTACCAAGCCTGTAGGCCAAGGTACTGGCTTGGGATTGTCTATCTGCTATCAAATAGTGGACAAACATCAAGGTTCGCTCAGGTGCGTGTCGGCTCCGGGGGAAGGAACTGAATTCTGGATTGAGGTGCCGGTGCGACAACAGTCTAAGCAATCTATTTCTAAGGTTTTACCTGCAGTAGGTGTCAATCGATTTTAGATTTTAGATTTTAGATTTTAGATTGACTTGCGCGAGATAGATTCGGGGGGGCAAGTTTCATCGGATACAGGTTTTTTATTTCTTCATTAATTAATCTGGGGGCTTGTATCCTGGATGCTTTCGGTCAATTGGAATTAGCGGAACAAATCTCGCTTCTAGCGGAGTCTTGCTGGGAGCATCTCAATGAAAGCAGCCCAGCTATAAATTGGAGACAGGAAGCAGGAGGGGGCAGGGGGCAGGAGGCAGAAGGCAGGAGGGGGCAGGGGGCAGAAGGCAGGATGCAGGAGGAAAGAGGCAGAAGGCAGGAGCCAGAAGGAAGGAGCCAGAAGAAGTGTTTTTACAAATATGAGATGCTCCCTAATTCCTGTTTATAAAACGTAAAATCTCCGCATTTTACTTGGGAAAGTTTCGGATTTAGCACTCTACTTTCAACGGTTAACTGTCAACTGTTAATTGTCAACTGTCAACTGTTATAGTTATTAGCAAACCTGTGCTAAGTTCAGTGGAATATTGCCGAAAAAAATATCTGGGGTTTTACCCGTCGTAACAATTTATAATTGTAGCCAGGCCAGATTACCAATTATTAACTACGATGTCTTTACAATCTATTAGCATACCGCCCACAACGGATCGCAAACCTGTCGCTTTGATGGTCGCTTTACATGGATGGGGTGCTAATGCTCGGGATTTGACTTCCTTAGCACCCTTTTTCAATTTGCCGGATTATCAGTTTGTGTTTCCCTATGCCCCCTTTCCCCATCCCCAGGTAACGAGTGGCAAAGCGTGGTATAACCTTCAAACCAAAGACGCTCAGGGATTGGTAGAAAGCCGGCAATTGCTGAGGGAATTTTTGCTGTCTTTGGAAAGCACCACGGGCGTGCCTTTGTCTCGCACGATTTTAGGCGGTTTTTCTCAAGGCGGAGCGATGACTCTAGATGTGGGATTGACTTTGCCCCTAGCTGGTTTAATTTGTCTGAGCGGTTATTTACACCAGATTTCGCCAGTTGCGGGGAGTGTTTTGCCACCTGTTTTAATCGTACACGGTACTCAAGATACTATTGTGCCTGTTAGTGCTGCTGTGCGATCGCGCGAGAGTTTGACGGCTTGGGGAGCTCCGGTGCAGTATCGAGAATTTAACATGGGACACGAGATTCTGCCGGAAGTTATAGAGGTAATGCGAAGTTTTGTTGTAGAAACTGTGTCGAAATCTGATTAAAGGTTTAGTATATAGTATGGCGGAAGTCTCGGGCAGGGGAAAAAAATGAAAACTTTAACCAAAGCATCGCGCGATATAGCTGTACTTACTTCTCAGGACGTGGCAGAATTGGCTGTCCGTTTGGAAGTTGACGATTATACAGATCCTTTTGAGGGATTGAATGATTGGCATTTGTTGCGATCGCTTGCCTTTCAGCGGCCGGAGCTAGTTGAACCTTATCTCCACCTTCTGGATATGGAAGCCTACGACGAAGCATAGACTGAAAAATCTAGCTCAAAAATTTCGACGGAATTGAGGAAGAAGTTAGCAGCATATTTTGTTGCAGATTAAACAGATGAATGAGGGATTTTAGTCTGTTTTTATCTTAATTTCTTTCTTGATTCTTTTTTATGGAAAAATGACACCAGTTTCAAAAAAGAATGTGAATGTAGGCCAGCTCTCAACCCTGGTATTCATCAGTCATTCCCAATTTAAAATCTAAAATCTAAAATCTAAAATCTAAAATGGTATGACATGAAAGGCAGACGAATTTTAATCGGCGTTAGTGGCGGGATTGCGACTTATAAAGTTTGCGAAGTAGTTTCAACTTTAGCGAAAGCTGGAGCGGAAGTTAAAGCTATTCTTACTGATGCGGCAGGGGAGTTTGTAACGCCTTTGACTTTTGCTACTCTGTGCCGCCATCCTGCTTTTACTGACAAAGATTTTTGGCAACCAAGTCACGGGCGCCCCCTGCATATTCAACTGGGAGAATGGGCGGAAGTTTTTGTGATTGCTCCCCTGACGGCTAATACTTTGGCTAAGTTGGCGGGGGGTTTTGCTGATAATTTGCTGACTAATACTGTCTTAGCTTCTACTTGCCCAATTTTGCTGGCACCGGCGATGAATACGGATATGTGGGAACAGCCGGCGGTGCAGCGGAATTGGCGGGAAGTGTTGAGTTATCGGCGCTATCATGCTGCGAATCCGGGGGCGGGTATGCTGGCGTGCGATCGCGCGGGTGTCGGCCGCATGGCAGAACCTGGTGAGATTTTGCCTCATATTGAGTCGCTGTTGTATGCGAAGGGCGATCGAGATTTAGCGGGCCTTCGGGTGTTGATTAGTGCGGGAGGAACGCGGGAACACCTCGATCCGGTGCGGTTTATCGGCAATCCTTCCAGCGGCAAAATGGGTATAGCTTTGGCGCAAGCTGCACAGCACCGGGGCGCGACAGTGACGCTGGTACACAGTATAACTGGCGAATTGCCGCTGTCAGGTGTGCGGGCGATCGCAGTTGCGAGTGCAGAAGAAATGCGGCAGGCGATGCTGCAATGCTTTCACGATGCGGATTTGACGGTGATGGCGGCGGCGGTAGCGGATGTGAGGCCGGCTGAGTACAGTAGTGAGAAATTGCCGAAGCGATCGCTCCCGAATTGTTTGCCTTTGGCACCGGTAGCGGATATTGTGGCAGAGTTGGGAAAATTGAAACAGCCACACCAAAAATTAATCGGGTTTGCAGCACAAACTGGGGATATTGTCAAGCCTGCCTTGGAGAAATTGCGATCGAAGAAACTGGATGTAATTGCCGCCAACCCGATCGATCAAATAGGTGCAGGTTTCGGCAGCAATACCAATCAAGCAATATTAATTAATGCCGCCGGCAAGCAAGTAGAAATAGCACCTTGCAGCAAGCTAGAAATGGCTCACCGATTGTTAGATTTTGTGATGAACGGGTGAGGGCGCGATTTACTCATTAACTGGGATTAATTACTACTGGTTCGGGCGATAATTCTGATTCCCCAAAATCCGTTGATTCCGAGTCAGCCGATAACTCAGTATCTGCGACAGTAATTTCTAGTTTAAATCCTAATGCTTCGAGCAATTCTACCAAACTATAAATTTCCGAACCTGCACTTTCGGTCAACATCTTGTCAAGCTTTTCCCATTGAAGTTGAGCTGACTCTGATAAATTGTTGAACTTTAGCCGAGAATCTACAACGTCTTTGAGTACCATTTGGAGCAATTTAGGTTCATCGCTGGCTTCTGTCAATGTCACCTCGATATAACCTGCTGCTTCTTCGGCATTTCTCAGAGATTCGATCAGAAATTCTTGGTAACTCCTACTCGTTGGTGCTTTCACGTCTTTCATAGTCTCTCCAATATTGAATAGCTTTGCCAATATCTCGCTCTTGAGTGCTCTTATCTCCACCTATTAGCAGAAGTACAATTGTCAGCCCGACTTGTCCAAAGTAAAGCCGATATCCAGGCCCAAAGTCAATTTTGAGTTCAAAAACTCCTTCTCCGACGGACTTACAATCTCCTAGATTACCAGTCATGACTCGCTTAAGCCTTAACCGAATCCTATTTTTGCCTGTGGTATCCCGGAGCGAGTTATACCAATCTTCAAAAGGATTTGTCCCATCTGCTCTCAGGTAGTTGCGAATTTCCCTGGGTTGTCCTTCCATGATTTTATCCTATTTGCTCAACAATTTGTATAATAGGGCGATCGACAGTGCATTAAGTGGGCAAATAAATCATACTTAAGACAGAGGTATTCGATAGACAAAATAGTAAACCTTGTTTGAGGGAACAAACTTTAAATCAAACAGGGGATTGTGAATGAATTTTAAATCGATCGCAAAAACCAATCTACTATTCGGCAGCCTGATAATTAGCCTCGGATTGCAAGCACTTCCAGCAGCAGCGCAATCAGTCACCGACGCGCAAGTTTCCGCCCTCGTAGAAGCGCTGCGACAAGCCGCCCCACCACAAGCCGCAAATGACGGAATGTACAGTCAGTGGCAAGTTTTACCGAACAATATTTCCCGCTGGGCAAAATTCTGTACCAAACAAGATTTAACACCGCAACAATTTGAGGCCGACGCGACAAAAGCCAAATCAATTGTTACCTGTATCGTGGGCGATTTGCTGCGCGACGAATACAAAGCTAGCAGCAACAATGAAACAGCCGCTGTACGCCGCGCCGCTTGCTGGTGGATGACTGGCGAATCCGCAGCTTGTAAAAGTGGCGCCACTGCTACTTATGCCGATAAAGTTGTCAGCGTTTACCAGCAGCAGCGGGCTAAAAAGTAAAGTTTGTGCTGGCGGAATTTATATTTTTTTACCGCAGATGGACGCAGATGGTTTTGTGCTGATGGACAGATAAGAGCGATTTGATATCAAATTCAATTATCCTATAAGCGCCAAAGATTCTTGAGAACATTAATCAGCTCTTTCTGTCGTCGAGCGATTACTTCTGGCGTCCATTCCTGTTCCCGCAGCACTTGGGTAGTAAGCACACAGGGTGAAACGCCCGTTTTAGTAGTGAAATACTTCTGCTTTTTCACATCAAAATCATAATTTTTTGCCTGAGTGTTTTTCGCACCAGATAGTAAAACTAAGTTGCCAAGACGATGTACATATTGATCGCGCTCTTCCTGACTAGGAAACCACTTCATCCACTCACTATTAGCCCCTGGATTTTGGGGAAGTACGTGCTCGACAGTAATTTTGGAGAAGTTGTAAGATGCTTCACCTTCTGACAGAGCAGCATCTAAGCGCAGCAAAACATAAAGACGAATTTTTTGGATTAGGTAAAGGTCACTATCGAGGACTCTAAGGATATTGTTTGACTCTTCAGGAGTAAACTGGAGCGGTGAATTGGAATTGAATAAATCTTCCTCTTGTTCAATAGCAGTAAGCAATCTGCTGTAACGTTCAATCCGTTTATTAATATTGGCGCGGACAATCATTAAACCTGCGGCTAGGCGGTCTAAATCTATAAAAAAACGCACCAAATTATCGGGGTTATTACGGTTACGCGATAGGTAGAAAATGGCAGGCGGTATCCAGTCAACATTCTCAATTTTGTTTAACCATTTAAATAGTTGATTAATTTCCTCGGCACGCCGCTCGCTTTCATAGGTTGAGTTGTGAATTTCCGAAAAAGCCTTAGCATAAGGAGCTAAAATTTCATCAATGAATTGCTGAGACCCTGCCGCAGGATTGATGTTTTCCTGAAACTCTTTAAGGATACTCTTGCTAAGTTTTTTCTTTTCTTTAATCATCCGAATATGAGAAAACAAGTCTTTGAATAACTCGCGTCCCAGCTCCTCCTCGGTATCTTCCCACTTTTTAGTATATTTTTCTTGTTGGCTTTCGGGTATTTTTCCGATAATGTCCGCTTTCAAGATATCAGTTATGGAGAGATCCAATCCCCTGTTGTTCAACACAGAAAATATCCGATAAGCAGAGTCAAAGTCAGGCGTAGAAACCACTACCAAGAAGCACTGGGTAATGATGAACTGGGCAAGACGTATACGGTGGGATTCAGCGATAGTCTGCAAACGTTGCAAGAATAAATGTGCATTTTCTTTAATAAGCTTCTGACTATCCATCAGCTCAGCAATGTTAAAATTTTGGAGCTTGTTAATACCTCCTTCATTTTGAATATATGTCTTGAAAAATTCTGCATCTCGCTCGCGCAAAGTCAGACGGTAACGATTAGAGATATTCGCGATTAAGCTGCCTCTTTGGTATAGATAAGTGGTCAAGTCATTGGCGTGTTGTGTTGGCAATGATGCTCGGAGAGCAGCTAGTAGTATGGTGAGAGTTGTTAGACGTTGCTGACCATCTACAATTTCAGCGGCTGGCTGCTCCGATTTGATCAAAACAATGCTGCCTAGAAAGTAGGGGTTGAGTTCATCAATCGTCTCGTTACCATCTCCCAAGAATGTTAACAGGTCTTCGAGCAGTTCCCCAGCTTGCTCATTTGTCCAAGCATAGGGACGCTGGTAGAGGGGAATGGTAAACATAAAGTCATCGCTAAAGATTTTCCTAATGGGGTGTTCCTCACCCTTGATGCTGACACGGTTCATGCTTGGTTCCTGTGTTAGGTGTGGTTGGTAATTGCTTCCCGAAAGTCAATTTTCCCTGTTGCTAGAATACCATGCTCAAGCTTGGAAAGGCGAACTCTCATCTTAGCCTGTGCAGGCTGGTTTCATTCGTCCCGCTGTAGGCTTCAATCTGCGGCTGAATTACCCATTTTCCCCCTGACTTCTCATCAACTTCTGCACGCTGGCTAAAGCCCGATTTAATTCATAACTTTTTCTTTCTGAATTCTGCAAAAAAGCCTGCTGTTCTTCTTCAATCATTAACACATCCTGCCGCACCAAACCATCTAATAACTTTTGAGCCGCGCCGAAGCAACTATCTTTGATAAACTTGCGAAACCAAACAGGCAATTTGTGCAGCCGCCAAAACGCATTTAATGAGGTAAAATGAATTAAATAAGCGCGAGTTGCTGTTTCGCTCACCGGACAAACCAAGCAGTAAATCTTAAAGTCGCTCCCCAAAGTGGAAACCCAGTGCGGGTAAACATAACTCACCTCCAGCGGTTCCGGGTGCAGTCGGCGCAAAGATTTAAAAAACAACTGAGAAATTGACCAAATTTTATCTATTTTGTAATAACTTTGGGCCTGATAGCGAGCAGTTACTTGATGCTCCTTTTCTTCTAAAGTATCTAACACCGGATTTGCCCAAGCTTGCCAATCATCGTGCAAGTGCCCGTGGTACATATCCATCAAGTTTTCAATTAAAAATGAATAGTGTGCCTGACAGTCGATGACTGAAACAGTGGCAATATAATTGAGATGTTCCCACTCTGGCAAATCCAGTAAATCTATTTGATCGGCTTGGGTTTCGTCGCCGGGAAACAGCCAGATAAAACCGTTTTTTTCCTGGACAGGATAGGAGCGAATTTTGCAGTTAGGTAGCTTTTGATTTTCTGCTAAATAATCGACTTCGGCGCATTCTCCCCTTGCATTTAACCGCCATCCGTGGTAAGCGCATTCGATTAAATCGCCTTTAACTTGACCGTGGCTGAGTTTAACTTGTCGGTGCGGACATCTATCTTCTAAAGCGTTGATTTTGCCTGCACTGTCGCGGAAAAGTACGATCGCCCGATTCCAGATTTTCGCAGCTAGCGGCCCAGTTTGCACCTCGCTGCTGCGGGCGATCGCATACCAGCGATCGAGATTAATGCCCAACTGGCGGATGTGAGTTTTTTCCCCTTTTCCAGCTACCGATTTTATCGCGTTGTTTTGCATTACAAATATTCCCAAATTACGCCCATAAAACAACCCAATTTTACAAAATAACAGCCCGGAAAGCAACGACCGTAAATTTTTCTAAATCTCTGTTCTGACAAATACCTATCGCTAGCTAAATGCTTCAACCACCCTGGCGACAATCTAAATTTTAATAGTCTTAAAGCATTGCGAAATCCGTAGGTGGAACAGTCGGGATTAAAATCTCTCGCTGCACCTAATATGTAGCCTATTGTAGCAGGTGTCTCGACTTCCGATATATTATCTATAAAGACGATTTTTCCGTGCGGATTTAACAATTGTTTAATTGCATGGAGGGCGGCTGGGAGGTTGGGCAGGTGGTGAAAAGTAGCAGCACTAACTATTAAATCAAATTGGCGATCGAGCGCTAATTGACTGGCATCCATTTGGATATATTCGATATTGGGGGCTGAGCGTTTTTGACGGGCTATATCTAGCATTTTTGCTGACAAATCGACGGCGACCACATTATCGTAATACTGGGCTAATTCAAAAGCAAGAATTCCCGAACCGCAGCCAATATCTAATACTGAACCTTTGCTGACAGATAGGTTGTTAGTAAAAAAATCGTTCTGGTTTTGCAAGGTGGCAGCGAAATCGTATTCTGTTGCAAAAGCATCAAACGTTACAGATTTATTGCGAATTTTGCAGTTATTATTCAGCATCTATTATTGCTTTATACTAATTCAATATTTTAACCGCATATCCACCCCGCTTAACGCAGAGATTTTTTTTGTTCGCAAGCTCTGCCTTTTCTCCTCCGGGAAACCATACCCACAAACCGTAACTAATCTTAAAAAAAGAATGCAACTGTAGGAAACCTCTAAACCCTTATTGGATCAGTCATTCCCATTTCTTCAAATCTAAAATCTAAAATCTAAAATCTAAAATGGTAGGGCTGGGGGCGGGTTTCACCGAGGATACCAGCCGATGATTGACGATTTATAAAGCCCGCCCCACTGCAAACCTTAGATTTTTAACACGCCTTCGGGATTCACCGTCAAGAGCGATCGCCTCTGCAAACCCTCCTGGTATAAAATAGCATTAGCTGCCAACAAACCGCTGCTAACCGCCCTTTCCATTAAACCGCATGGAAACGGCATTTTCACCCAATCTCCCGCAAACAACAGATTAGGTACAGCGCAGCAAGTCTCCGGGCGTTCCGCATAACTACCGGGCGGATATCCAGAGAAATTCTTTTGATTTACTAATTCCCGGTGCAGCAGGTTCGCTGCTTTTAATTCCGGTACAATTTCGTACAATTCTTGCTCAAAAGTAGCCAGCAAAACTTCCTGGTTGGGAAATTCCTTCTCCTTGTAACAATAAGCGTGCAGTTCCACGACACTACCGCCAGTTTTCTGATTCCACTCGATGAACTGATCCTGAATTCGGTGGTAAAGCGTGATGCTGTCAGTCAGTTTGTAGCCGGAAAGCGAACTGAAATTGCTGTGTTCCCAGGGAAATTCGCGATCGAACCAAAAACGGCCCACCGCAAACGGATCGGCTATTTTCAAACTCTCTATCCGACTCTGCACCTGCGGATTCACCTCACCGCTAGCCAAACTAAACAAATGCTGCATCCCCGGAACATCGGCCGCCAAAACATAGTAATCAGCCTTCAATGTTTCTCCCAAATTTTGCGGCTGCGATTGCTTAACCGCTGCTACTAACTGTATTTCATCTGCTTTTTCATCGACTACCTTAAATCGAAGCAAATCCCGCTGAGCAGGCCCGCTCACAACTCGCCCTTCGGCATCAAAAACTGCCCCGTGACAAGGACAGTGAAATTGACCGTCGTTCTGTTTCTGAACAGTGCAGCCTTGGTGAGTGCAGCTCAGAGAAATTGCCTCTTTTCCCGACGGTGCGGCGGCAAATACGCTGTCCCCAGCGCCGAAATATTCGGTAGAGTTGCTGTCAGTTAACAGCGCGTTTCGCTTCACCCAAAAAGGTATTTTACTTTGCACGTCTCCCGACTGGTAACTCAGAGAATCAATCTTGCCGTTTTCCCAGCGAATTTCACTGACTGCGACATCTGTCAATACTTTGCCGCCTTTGCTTTCAATGGCTTTGGCAATAGGCTGCACCAAACTCGTGCCCATATCTTGCCGCGTACCGTTGAATGCCAAACCCTCTGGATTTCCGAAAAAGTAAAAGTGGAAAAATTGCATTAATTCTCCCGCGCTCAATTCGTCTGGAGCGTTGAGGCTGGACTTGGCAAAAGGCAGAAAATACAAGTCATAAAGTCCGCGCGGAAATTCACCTTTTACCCAGTCGGCAACTGATATATTGTCGAGGCGATCGAAACTTTTTTGAGTTTGAAAACCGCCGATTTCCCGAAATACTTGCCAGTGAGCGGGTTTTGTAAGATTGATTCCCCACTTGAGCCGATTGGGAGAAGATATCCCCAAGTCAACTATATTCCAGGGAAAAGCTGAATGGTTGGGACGGAAAACTTCGGGTTTGTATTTGCCGTCTCTAAACAGAACGGCGTAGGATTCTAAAGATATAAAGTTATCGGTAATTTCTAGTTCTTCAACCACACTTTTGAGGTTGTAGTATTGCGGAAAAAAACCGTGGAAACCGTGTTCCATCATAAAAGTTTCGTTCCCGACTTGTATCGGCCAACTAGCAATTTTGCCGCCGAGTTGGGGCGATTTGTCCAGCAGCGTCACGGCGAAACCCCGCTGACTGAGCTCGTAAGCACAGGCGAGCCCTGCTAAGCCTGCGCCTACAACTGCAACGGTTTTGCGGTTATTCAGCATTCGCGGCAAGTCAAGAGAATCTTGCACAAAAACGGCGGGCTCTGGCTTGGAAAACCGAGAGTAGCCCAGCAGCCCGCCTGCGGCACCGACTCCGAGGAATTTGAGGGCGGTTCTTCGAGAAACTGGTTGGGATAGCGGTGAATTGGTTGATTGACTCATCAGCGGTACGCGGTAACGGGCTTTAAACACAAATACGCCATAAGGCATATATCATAGACCGAAATCAGGATATGTGAAGAAATACTAAGACACATCCCCCAATCGGATCGCGATCCTCTTCGAGGGCTGCGCTAACGCACTTGATATGGTTCGATCGCACACAATGTATAGCAGAAGCAAGAAGGCTTTAGTTATTTAGGAGAAAAGAAGAAAAAAGCGATCGCCCGCCTAGCGTAAAATTCTCTAAATAATTAAGTGTTTTTATTTATCTTGCTCAACTATTAGCAACCGCCGCCAATGATGTTAAAAAACTATGAGGTTTTCCGGCAAAATCTTATGCGAAAAGCAGTCTTGGCGAATTGTACGAAATAACCTGGCAGATATCCGAGGCAAAACAATTAACCAGCCGAGCTTTAACTAAGTTTGGGCGAAAAAACCTAACTATTTTAAAATAAGTAAATACAGAGAATATATCTACTGAGGTAACTCAATATATCGGCGATCGATGCAGGGTATTCCTCACTTAATACCAAGACAAAACTCGATTCAACCTGAGAAGTGCGGATGTGCCGCAAAAAGTCAAAGACGCCCGTATAGCTAATGCCGGTTAAACTCACATCTTGCACCATTCTTAAGAACGGGCAAGATGCCCGTTCCACAAAAGATGAATTTTTTGTGGAACAGGCATCTTGCCTGTTCATAAAAGGATTATTGAAAATGGTGCAACATCTCAGTTTTTTGCGTAAGTCCTGTTTATGCAAAACCCCTGCATAATTTACAAACTTTTACATAAATCGCGAATTTCTTGGCGTGGGGCCTCTGTTGCTGCTGGTATCCACACCCTACGGTAGATATTTGGGGTTGGTCTTGAATGCTATAATCGGCCGGCGATCGCCAGCACAGTCAATCGATTTTAGATTTTAGATTTTAGATTTTAGATTAAAGAATTGAATGAAGCATTGACCCCACGGATAAATTCGGGGGGGAAGTTTCTCGGATACAGGTTTTTTATTTCTGGACGGATGAATCCGGGGGCTTGTATCCTGGATGCTTTCAGTCAAAATTTCCACCCACATTCAAACTTTTGCCAACTGCTGCCGCCAACGGCGCCCTTAACCGCCCCAAAATCATGCACTACCAATCCCAGCAGCAACGCCAAAAACACACGACTCAGAAAAAAATTAAAAAAGCTATTTTTTACTGCTTGATAGCAATATTTTTCTGCTGGAGCACGGCGAACCTCGCTACAATTGCCCAAAACGCAGACCAGGGAGGGCTTAACGGGCAAGAAATGAGAAATTTGCTCGATCGGGGAAACCTCACCGAAGCCGTAACCATAATCGAAGAAAGCTGGGAAGAAGAGTATCAAAACTACTTTGAACAAGACTTTGAAACCCGTGCGAAAACGGCCGAAGCAATATCAAAAAGTCTCTCCCGTCTAGCAGTTCAAACCAAGAAAAAACCCGCTTTAATTTATGCTATTCCACGCACCGATCAACTAGAATTAATATTAATATTGCCCGATCGCCCGCCCATTCTCCGCAGTGTCCCCGAAGCCAAACAAGAGAAACTGCTCTCAGTAGTCCAAGAATTCCGCAGCGAAATCACCAACCCGGTAAAACTCAACACTACCACCTATTTAGAACCAGCCCAACAACTCTACAAATGGATAGTTGCACCCCTAGAAAAAGATTTGCAAACAGCAAAAATTGAAACATTGCTGTTCTGCGTCGGCGCAGGTTTGCGAACCGTACCCTTAGCAGCAATGCACGACGGAAAGCAATTTCTGATCCAAAAATACAGCCTCGCCCGCATCCCCGCCTTCAAACTCACAGACAGCAATTACACCGACCTCAGAAACGTGCAAGTCCTAGCAATGGGAGCATCAGATTTCGCAGAAACGGCGAACAAAGAACCGCTGCCAGCAGTTCCATTAGAACTAGGCGCGATCGCCCGACAGTGGCCCGGTCAATCCTTTCTCAACCAAGACTTCACCATAGTAAACTTGCAATCCCAGCGACTGCAACAAAAATACGGAATCATCCACCTTGCCACCCACGCCGAATTCCGCCCAGGAACCCCAAATAACTCCTACATTCAATTTTGGGACACCCAACTCGGTCTCGATCAAATGAGAGATTTAAAATGGAACAATCCGCCCCTCGAACTATTAGTATTAAGCGCCTGTAGAACCGCCTTGGGAGACAAAGAAGCAGAACTAGGATTTGCAGGTTTAGCGCTGCAATCGGGAGCAAAATCAGCCCTCGCCAGCTTGTGGTACGTCAGCGATGCGGGGACTCTCGCCTTGATGACAGAGTTTTACCAGCAGTTAAAAATCCGCAGGCCAAACGACCCTCCAATCATTAAAGCTGAAGCAATGCGGCAAGCACAAATCGCTGCGATCGAAGGCAAAGTGACGATCGAAGGCGGTCAACTGCGAAGTTCCCGAGGCGACATTCCCTTGCCCCCGTCCATCCCCAAACTCGACAGCAAAGATTTATCCCATCCGTATTATTGGGCAGCATTCAGCATAATCGGCAGTCCTTGGTAAGTGGGCCTCTTGACCGACAGTGGTGATAGGCTATAAAACATAAGTAATTTAATATCTGTAGCTGTCGCTCAACAAACCACCACCAACCTGTGACGAATCAAGCGGGAGCCTTCAAGGGGAAAGAAAGATGAAAAAATTAGAATTTTTGCTACAGAAAGAGGGCGATCGCGCCTGGTTGCCCCTAGAAACCTCCGACGTGGAAATTCTAGAAGGTAAATACCGCGTGGTTGCTCGCATTCAGCACCCCAACACCGACATCGAAATTCGCGTTACCCATACCTCCTTCGACCAAGGGGCGCAGCGGAAAGTCCAAAGCCGATCGGCCCGCACCAACCCCGAAGGATTAGTCGTGATCATTCCCTACACCAGGCTCAAACCCGGACTGTGGGAACTATCCTGCTTGCCAGATCCCAAAGCAACACCACTAAAACCTTGGCAGTACGGCGTTCAGTTAGAAGTATTGCCCGCAGAATCGGAAACCTCCGAACCGCTACCGCCGATCGACCAAATCGAACCCGCCGCTTCCCCCTCAGCCCCAAAAATCGCTTCCCCGGTCGATCGCGCAGCCCCACAAATCGCTTCCCCGGTCGATCGCCCCGCACCAACCCAAATCCCAGCAGCCGATTCAGCACCGCAGCAGACCAAAATCTACCAATTTCCTATTCCCCAAACCCCCGAACCAAAACCGGGCGTCCAACTCGAACTCCTCCTCGATCGAGAAACCTTCGTCACCCAACTCGGTCGCCCCTTAATCATTTCCGGCAAAATCGACATTCCCCAAAACCCGCAACACCCCCAACAAAGCAGAAAAACAGCAACTCTCATCCCCGAATCCGAAGCGATAGAACTCAAACAACTCATCGGTTCAGCACAACTGCAAATTTACCTGCGTGACCCCCAAACCTCAAAAATTCTCGCAGAAATCCAGCAACCGATGCCAGAACAAGTTCCCCCCTGCATCTTTGCCTGCGTCACCTACATCCCAACCGAGTGTAAAAGCCGCCTCATTTTAGGAGAAGCAATTCTTAGCAGCGGCGGCGTCACCCTAGCCACCAAACTATTCACAATTACAGCTCGTTTAGAGCACCTTCTAGAGGAAATTAAAGACAATTTCATCGAAGAAAAGCATCAAGCTGAACCCTCCCCAACAGCCTCAAAACCGTCTGGAAGCGCCAAAAATATATCCTTCCTCAAGCTAGTAGAAAAATCCTTAGACCCTCCCTCCCCTGCTGAAGTCCCAACCACTGAAGCCCTACCCCCTCTACTGGCTTCGCGTCACACCCCAAGTGCAGGCGGTCTAGAATTGCCCGCATTCGGTAACAAACTGCCCGACAGCAGCAGATCGCAATTGCTGTCGGAAATCTCCGATTCGCCTCAAACTGCCCCAGAGTCGATCGACCCACAAACCAAACCCTCAGACATCTCAAATCCCACTCAAACAGCCGAAATCGGAGCGATCGACCAAAAACCCGAAAACAGCCCAGAATTAGAAACAACCGCCCCAGAAACCGCGCCAGCACCCACAAAACAGGCATTTCAAACCTTAAACGTCGAAAGTCGATTTTGGTCGCGACTGAGTTCCCTAGCCAGCAACGGTGAATCCCCCGACTGGCTCAAAGCAACCACCCTGTCACCAAATCCAACAGCCGCCGCCAATAGCAGCGACGAAATTGCCGTTGTGGAAGAAGAAAGCAGCCCAACCCAGCAGCAACCCGAAACCAGCGAAACAAATTCCGATCCCAAATCTACTAGCCCAGAAGCCAGAGAATTTGTCGTTTTTGACGAACCCCCGCAGCCGAAACAAGTTGCTCAAAAAACCAGAACAGTCGCCACAGAAGACACTCCCCCAACTCCCTACGTTTTGCCAGAAGACGAGTTAGTACCGATGCCGATTTTGGAATTGCCGCGCGCCGAAATCATCGCGGGCCAGGCTGTAAAAGTGCAAGTGCAACTCCCGGAATTAATGCCCCGGATTTATGTGAAAGTTTGGGTGTACGATCGACAAACATACCTGATTCTCGACGGGCCGCGCTGGATTACCGAATTTAAAGCTAACGGGTTGGGAAATGTGCGAGCAAGTGTCGAGTTAGAGATTCCCTACGGCTGCATGGAAGTCGAATTTGAGGCGATCGCCGTCGAAATGCAAACTCAGCGGGAAAGCCACAAAGTAAGCGTTCACCGCCAAGTTTTACCCCCAGCCGGGCCAACTTTACCCCTCGAAGGGTAAGCCAAAATCCGCGTGCATCCCCGTTCATCCGCTGACATCTGCGGTTAAAAAATCCTACTTACTTGCCCGCCAACTGCCGAAACTTCTTCTTAAACTTATTCTTATACACGTAGATCGATCGCTGTAAATCCTCAACTTGCAGCGACATCTCGGCAGCCAAACCCGTGCGGTTCCAAACATCCTCCTCACACTTGCGGCGGCAAAAATTCATCGGTTCCGAGTAAACTTTCCCAGTAGATAAAGTCGGCTTCGGCCCGCACCAGTGAATCACCGTCGCCTGAGTGCGATCGCCCGCAGGCCCGCTTGACTCAACCGGAAACCGCTTTCTCAACAAATCCTGGTCAAAATCCGGCACCAACAACTGCATATCCACATTCTGCACCCGCAGTCGATTTTCTTGTGCCGCCCGGAAAATCATAAAGTTCAAAAAACCCATTTCTCCGTACTTAAATATCTTCGGATTTGCCGCCGTAAAATCTAAAATTTCCACATATTCTTCCAAGCTAAAAACGCCGCGTTTAGCAAAGAAAGTACCCGTGCAGAAATAGTTCGATCGCGATTCCGACCAACGAAAATTCGGGAAATGCTTCTCAACGCCCGGAATGTCAAAGAAAAATTCCGAAATCTCCGCATCCGGGTAATCGTAACAAGGCTTGTCTACAATAAAATCAAACTCTTGAAAGTTAGCCAATTTGAGAACATCGCCCCAGACGATCGTATCGGCATCCAAAACCATAAAATTTGACCAAGGACTTTCCCAGAAAGCAATCATTTTAGTTTTGCCCCAACCAAAACTTCTTTTCCTGAGAACTTCTTCAGAAACAGTTGTGCGATCGATAACCCGCACCCCATAGGCTTTTTCCAAAGCACTCACAGAAAACGTACCGTCAATCAACAGACAAATCGGCACATCTCCCAGGAAATAGCGGATGCTAGCACAGCAACCCTTAGCAAACAGATAATCTTGGTCGCAGCAGGCAATAATAATACCAAAATCTTCCATAAAACCTCACTTTTTTACTAATACCAGTTACCCAAAATAATGCAAGTGTATGCCGATGTTTCCAACTTGTATGTCATCAGTTATTTCCAATTCTTTAATCGAAAATCGAAAATCGAAAATGGTATAACTTGCCCACCCACAGCGTTTCGGTTTTTTGTTCTGACAGCAGCTCTATTTTTGAGTTTGGCATTTTAGCCAGCTTAGCACTAAACTCCTGCGATCGTCCGTAGGTAAAAACATCGTTCAAACCGCTAGGAATATCGGGCATAGTCGATCGGTCAAGCAAGTGAGCTTTCCCTGCGCCAACAGCGGGTCAATCGATTTTAGATTTTAGATTTTAGATTTTAGAATTGAAGCATTGACTTGCGCGAGATAAATTCGGGGCGCAAGTTTCATCGGATACAGGTTTTTTATTTCTGGACGGATGAATCACGTGGCGGGTATCCTGGATGCGGGAATTGTCAAGCACTACCAGTTCAGTCGTACTCAAACAACAAAAAAGTTGTGTTAAAATAGCCGGAAATTAAACCCGCCGACGGTTAGTCTCAAAAAAGGCGATCGTCCTGGCAAGTCCCGACGGCAGCGGGCCTCAAAAAAACAAAATTGGTCAAGCCTGAACTTTGGTTTGGATCGGGTCAATCTACCAGCCTTTAAGTCTCAGTTCCCCACTCATGGCGGGAAAATAGCCCCTGCCGGGTCGCGAGGTTTAAACTTAGGTTAAAAACCTTGACATTATAGGAGATAAAGCTGTATAAGGGATGCGACAAGCAGCCACAATCCTACCTATAACTGTCTGTTAAGTCGGGCGTAACCGAGGACTCTGGGCAGTTGTCAGTTACAGGCAGATTGTGGTTGAACCCGTAGAACCAGTTATCGATCGCCCGCAGAGCAATTCAAGCAAGTCGGGCGATCGAGAGATGAAATTAGCACGTGATGGTATAATCTACTGTAATGTAATGTGGGCTTGACCTGAATTGATGCCTGGGGGTATAAGGGCTGGGCCCCTACGTTCAAGCAGAAGTAGACACGCCTACTGTGAATCAACAGTGAATCAACAGTTATGGATAGGTTCTATTTTGGCAGTTATTGTCAACAGGCAAGCAACCACAAAAATTAGCAGTTGGGAATTGCTGCTCGTCGAGTTGAATAGAGTGTGAAGGTGTGAGGAAAATGAACAGAACTTTTTGGAATTTACTGCTAGTATCCCCGGCAATTCTGGGGCTATCATCAGTCATGAGTGCCACTGCGATCGCCGCAGAAGCGACCGCAACCCCTGAAGCCAACCAACTAGCTAAAGCTCAGTCATCTGAGTCAAAAATTGCAGAAATAGTTGGAGAAATAGTTGCAGAACCAGTTGCAGCAGCCCCTGCTGCCCCAGAAAACCTGGCTTTAAACAGCAGCCTCGAAGCGGCCCCAACCCCGGTCGTTAAGGAAGCAGACGCTGAAAAAATCGCCTCAATCGAACCAGAAACCAGCGCGGCAGCACTGCAAACAGCACTGCAAACAACAGGGAGCGACATCGAGTTAGCAGCCCCAATCGCTCCGGCCAGCGCAGCAGCGACTGAACCCCTAGCAGCAGCAGGCACTGCCGAACCCTCGCCCCAAGCATCCGACTTGGCAGAGCAAATCAGCCAGACAGAAGTTGCTGGGAAAATTGAAGTGCCAGCAGTCGCCAGCACCCCAGCTACTACCCCAGCTACTAAGGTAGAAATTGCTCAGACAGTACCCGGAGGAATGGGCGGCCCCATCGTCCCTGTTGCTCCCCAAGCACTGCCGGCCCAACCGTCGGGAACCATGTCCCAGGTGACATCAGTCACTCAGCTCTCCGACGTGCGGCCGACAGATTGGGCATTCCAAGCCCTGCAATCCCTAGTCGAACGCTACAGTTGTATCGTAGGTTATCCCGACGGCACCTTCCGCGGCAACCGCGCCCTGACTCGCTACGAATTTGCAGCCGGCGTCAACGCTTGCTTAGACCAGATAACCCAACTAATTGGGTCAACAGGTAACTTAGTTACCCGAGACGACTTAGCCATCCTGCAACGCCTGCAAGAAGAATTTGCAGCCGAACTCGCTACCCTGCGCGGACGAGTAGACGGCCTAGAAGCTCGCACCGCAGAACTCGAAGCCAACCAGTTCTCCACCACCACCAAATTGAATGGAGAAGCCATTTTTGCAGTCAGCGACACCTTCGTCGGAGATGATCTCAGCCTTGAGGACGACGACACTGTCACCAACTTCGGCTACCGGGTGCGCTTGAACTTAAACACCAGCTTCACCGGTCGAGACTTGCTCAGAACCCGCTTGCAAGCAGTCAACACCGCCCGCTACGATAGAGCCACCGCTACCGGTACAAACATGGCTCGCTTGGCTTTTGACGGCGATGATGGCAGCCAATTCACACTAGACGAAGTGTACTATCGGTTCCCGGTCGGTCGCGCTACAGTCTTTGTCGGTCCTAAAGGACTTGACCTCGATGAAATTGCAGACCAGGCTTCTACCTTTGGTAACTCTACGAGTTCCGGTTCACTTTCCAGATTTGGAGTTCGCAACCCGGCAGTATTCCGCGGCCCGCAGGGAGCAGGCGCAAGTGTGAGTTTCAACTTGGGCAGCCTCCGAGCTACCGCAGGCTATCTAGCCTCCGACGGCGATGCTCCCAACCCAGCAGACGGCAGGGGCGTTTTCGACGGTTCTTTCAGCGCTCTGGGTCAGATCGGCTTTTTTAGCAGACCGTTTGACTTGGGCTTGACTTACACCCGGAAATACAATCGAGCAGGCGATGTTAGCCTCATGGGCGGCGTCGGCAGTTCTTTGGCTAACCGGCCCTTCGCTCAATCGCCCACCGCATCAGATAACTATGGCGTGCAAGTTAACTTCAAACCCAGCCGTCGCTTTCAGATTGGCGGTTGGTACGGTTATACGAAGGCTGAACAACTGCGGGGCGGCAACAATGACGCGACGATCCAAAATGGTGCTATCACTTTGGCCCTGGCAGATTTTGGGCGGCAAGGCAACCTCCTCGGCTTCGTCTTCGGTGTACCGCCAAAAGTTACCGAGAGTGATGTCGCCAGAAACCGCGACACCTCTTATCACTTAGAGGGTTTCTATCGCTTCCAAGTCAATGACTTTATCTCAGTGACACCGGGCGTTTACGTGATTCTGAATCCCGAACACAACAACAACAACGACGATATCTGGGTCGGACTCCTCCGTACAACCTTTAGTTTCTAAGGCTTCTAGACATCTAGTTACAGCTAAAAGCGGCAGGCGACTGCCGCTTTTATTTATTGGTCATGAGGCGATTTTAGATTTTAGATTTTAGATTTTCAACAGTCAACAGTCATCAGTCAACAGTTCACCAATTATGAATTTTGGCGGCAAATCCCGAATACGGATGTGTAGCCGTGCAGAAATGTGCTGCCGCCGACGGGGCCGATTTCGCCGTTGCAGAAAAAGCCGCCCAGGGGGATGTTTTTGAGGTATCGGCCAAAAAGTCGGGAGTCAAAGTTCGATTCCCCGTAAAGCCCTTCACCGCGCCCCAGACAAGAGAACATCAAGGCGCCGACGCTGGATGTACCACTGTACTCGGCGGCCCGCTGATAGCGATCGAGCAGCATTTCTAGGTCTTCTGCAGAGGTGCGCGCGTCCCGCAGGTGAAATTGGATGCGCTGTCCGGGACGGACTCGATCGCCGATCGCAATTGCTCCCACTTTCGGATCTACTCCCAACAGATTGCGGATTAAAAAATCTCCCGGCTCTAATTTCAGTTTGAATTCATCGCTGACTAAGCCTACAAATAACGAGTGCTGGGCTAATTCTCGGTCTTCTTCGCTCAAAGTTTGAACTAACTCTCGCAAAGCCTCTAAGGGCGATCGCTCGATGCCCCCGCTGCCGATATCATCGGTTTGTTCTTCGAGTTTCAGCAAAATATTGCGATCTCCTTCCGTCACCCGATAAGGATGCCCGATCGGCCTGCAGCCTTGAGCGACGATCGTTTCCAAAACTATATTGCCGCTCAAAGCTACCCCAACCGTCCCTTCTCGGTAAAGCTGATAGTCGCAAAACAGCGCCGCGCCCCTGCCCGCACCGTCCCCCCCAGCGAGTCCCCCTACCTTCGCCGCGCCCGGATAGGCATAATCGAGCCCTTGTAGCAAATCGTTAATTTTTGCGGAAAAGGGGTCAGCCAAGATGATGAACTGCGGTTCTTCCTGGGCCGGCACGCCCAAGAGATCCACCCAAGTATCCGGGGGACTGTCTAAGTCGGGCAGTTCTTCTGAACCGACATGAAAAGTTCTGACATTCACTCCCGGCAAGCGCGCCAGACTGAGGCTGACTGCGGGAGATCCCTCGACTTCTTCGGTGAGGCCCCCCCGGTTCGTGCCGATGACTCCTCCCCCGCCACATCCCAGGATCGCGGGCACTGGCAGCATTTCTCGGAGTAAAGGCATCAGCCGAGAATACTCGCTGGCAAAGGCAGACGAGATAAATATCAGTGCTAAATCGGCCTGGCCTTCTAGGTCGCGATCGGCTTGTTCTACAACTTCTTTGAGGGCGGATTCCAAAGAGGGACGGGTTGATAAAGCGCTGACCCATTGCATTTGGTTTTGGGTGTACATAAGGCAAACTTCTCTATAAAACTATTTCTATACATTAGGCTAACTGGAACTGGCCACTGGGGGGACGCTATTCTTGGGCGATCGATTCCCCCTCGATCGCCGTTCTTGTGTTAACATAAGTTAACATGAGTGTCCCATTAATCTGTTAACTGTTAAATCCCGTGTTCAGCTAAATCTTAAAAGATAAAGCTCAATACAGTTTGACACACCAACCTCGTGTAATGTTTTCATCAAAAGTAAGGTTGGCTCGACCTACATTGATGCCTGTGGACTAGAATCCGCCTACGGGCTAGTAAAGCAGGGAGTAGAGACGGCTACTGCGATCGCAGTTATGGATGGTTTCTCTCTGGGCTGCTGCAACCGCACCGCATCTCAAGCTATTATTAGCTGGGGTCGCCAGACCGAAACAGCAAATCCAACCCAAACTAACATCCCAAAAGAAAACCTTTCTTACTTAATAAGGTCAACGACCCAGGTCTAAAGACACGCTCGCTTCGAGCCTTTGACTTAAACCACAGTTGACCAGCCGTATACTTTAGAGGTCTACGTTTTTTGAGTTATGACACCAAGTGGCTGCTTAGCTAGTCCCTTGCTCTGTCGTTAACGGTTAAACATCTTTATTTGGGTTAAGGACGTGCCGTTAGCCGAACAAGCTCACTAAACAAAGGCGCGTGCTAACATTACCTAGAAATAGGTCGGGGACAACCATATTCTCCTACACATTCATACCAACAAGTTTTATGACAACAACACCCGCAGGCAACATCCAAGAGAAAATTGAAGAAGAACTAGAAAGCGCTCGTACCGTCTGTGACCTCAAGGGCGCAACTTCCGGGGAATGCGCGGCGGCGTGGGACGCAGTTGAAGAACTGCAAGCAGAAGCTTCCCACCAAAAGCAAGTCAAACCTAAGAATTCTTTTGAAAAATTTTGCGACGACAATCCTGACGCTGCTGAGTGCCGCATCTACGAGGAATAAACGAGCCATTTAGCTCTATGCCGAACCTCCCGCGCCGAAATCTAACTTTTGGCGCGGGAGAATTTTATTTTAGGGGTTGAGCCTTGAAATAATGGTGAGATTTGCCCTCTATCCCAATACGGTTCAAATCCGCCAGCTTCCCCCTCGCCCCCCAAGGGGGACAAGAATTTGCTCTTGCGTCCCCCAAAAGGGGCGAGGATGGGAAGGAGATATCTCAAGAATAAACAGTTTTAACTCAAGCGTATTGCCGTCTATCGTGTCTCAAGTACCTTTCAAAGCGCGCCAAGTACCTTAGAAAATGTAGCAGTAACTAAAACATTAAGACCGTGTTCTGGTTGCTGATTTTTTAGCATTTTTGTAGTAAAATTTGTGACAAATAAGTGAGTATATTTTCCCAAAGATGTTGAGTCTTTTATTGGCAGCCACCGGGCCTTGGTTTCAACCGCTAGTGTGGATGGATTACCGTTTGTCTGTGTTATTAACAATTTCGATCCCGCTGGTAGTGCTGATTTGGGCTGTTGTGGCAAAAGCTGAGGCGATCGTCCGTTTGTCGATTATTTATTGGCGGGTGGCGAGTTTGCTGGCAATTACACTTTACCTGATGATGGCTGCGCTGCCTGTGAGCTTTGTATCGTCGGTGATTGGGAGGGCCTTAATTCCTGCGAGTCTGTGGTTTTGGGAGGATTTAAACGAAGAAATTGCCGATCGACCGCAGTCGCCCCTGAAACTGGCTTTTACAGCTTGGCGGTGGGCGATTACTGTTTACAGCGGTTTGGGCGCTCTTGCTCAACTTCCCTTCTTAAGCTGTGCTTTTAAATCGCAAATTGAGGTAATTGACGAACCTTTTTGCCGCATTTGGTTAGACCCACCTTGGCTCTATAAACAAATGTTTCACCCTACTACAACCCCTCAATTTTTGGGATTGTTGGGTCTGATTGGTTTAGCTATCTATGTAATTTTCTTGTCATACTTTGTGCTAATTAGACTAGGAAAACAGGGGAGGTCAGCTACCGGAAATTAAGTTTAGTTTTAGTTAGTATTTCCCTCCTAAATGGCAGCTAAATTATTCCACCAAAATCTCATAAATCCCAAATAAAAACAGCCGGGGCGCATCTAGGATAAAATCAAACTAACAGCCGGGTGGCTGACGTGACCCGCCCAAAAACGGATACAAGCCGTGGACTCCAGTCGTGGATATCTAACAATTTTAGACTAAGGTTCCAGCTTCCAGATTCATCTGTCGAGAAAATCTAAAATCTAAAATCTAAAATCGACTGACAGTAATGTTATTGGGAAAGACTGTGATGGATAGCAAACAAGCCTACTTACAGTGCTTAGACAGGCTGATTTGGGCGATCGATCGCCTGGAAGCAAAAGTCGAACCAAGTGAACTCGCTCGGATTGCCGAACTGATTGTTCAGCCGATGATGGGGCCCTGGCGGTTTTTTCACACTCCCGAACATATTTTTGATGTGGGGGGAGATGAAGATGCGATCGAGGTTTTGGCAGCTTTATTTCACGATACCGTCTACCTACAAGTCGATCGCAGCATTAACTTTAACGTCAGCTACTACATCACTCCTGTTGCAAAAGAGGTTAACCAACACCTACAAATTCGGGATAAATCTGAACTGCCTGCGGATGCTACCTTCGAGATGGTAATGCTGGTATTCAATTTTGTACCGGGCGAAGTCCTCAATCCTTTGGCTGGACAAAACGAATTTCTCAGCGCTGTCGTAGCAGCAAAAGCTCTAGAACCATTTCTCAAACGCGAGCAATTGCTTCAAATTGCCGGCTGCATTGAAGCAACAATTCCGTTTCGCGCCGCCGATGCGGGAGTAACGGTAAGCCAGCGTCTTTATGAGCGCTTGCAAGCAATAAATAGCCTGTTTAACCTCAGTTTAACGGACGAGGAAATGCGGGAAACGGTCAAAAAAGCTGTGCGAATCTCTAACCGGGATGTGATGAGTTTTGCTCACCATAGTTCAGCCCATTTTTTGGCAAATACCTGGAATTTACTGCCGGAAACCAATCACAATCTCATATGCTGGGGTTTTTACACGGTTCGCGACTACCGAGTTGCTTTGGTGAAGATGGAAGGTTTTCTGAATTATCTCAAGCCAGAAATAATTTTCCGACAGTTTGAGGGATATCCAGACGATCGCACCTATCAGCGCTGGGAAACTACTGCTAAGTACAATCTCGAAATTGCGAAGCTTTATTTGGGGTGCAAACTGGCTGCCCTAGCCCTGCTAGAAGCTCTTTCTTCGGATTTGGGGATTGAGGTTTCTCTGGCGATGATGATGGGAGGAATTCCGGCTCAAGTTCCTAACTGCGTGCGCCTGGAAAGCTTTTTTCCAGAAATAGAGAAACCTTATAAACCTAAAATTAGTTTAGAAGCGGAAGTATTGAATTTATTAGAAAATGGGCGGGCTAAAAGCACTTCTAATACCGATTTGGAGAGTTCGCCCCTGACAACGTTTGTGGTAAAAATTGTTGGCTTTGACGAAATGCGCTATCAGTGCGATCGAGCTAAGGAATTTTTTAGAGAAAATCTCAACGCCGACGAGTTTATTTCTGACTTTAACCCGATAGTTACAGAAATTGTCATAGATTCCATTCTCAAGTTGTTTGACAGCCGGAAATCTACTATTTACCGATACTACGATATCACTTCTAAGTTAAAGTCGCAACCCCAGACCAATTTTCCCGATCGCCCTTTTCGCTCAAATGGTTAACTAGCTTTAAATACAGTATTTTTGCCTACTCTATAGAAAAAACCCTTACTCAGCTTATACAAGAGTGGAGCGATTACACCGTGACACGATTGATTGCCTCGCTTTCCCTACGTCAATCTGCCTATCCATCCCGACACCAACAGCCCTACAGGTATGCTGTGGGGCTTCCGGCAAAGATGCTAAAAGTTGATAAAAAATGGAAATTCGCTGCTGTTTGCCTTTGACAATTATTTTATACAAAAGGGATTTGATAGCGGGCTGTCACTCATTTGAGCTACCCCAAATAAGCGTCACTATAAAAAGCGACTGTTAAAGCACTTCCCCCCACAGCTACAACTGGGGAATAGCAAGTTCAAACGACTTGCAAACCACTAATCCCCAATCAAACAATGCAAACCACAAACCCTATTTACGCTCAATTGCCTCTTTGCTCTTCACTGCCCACACTGAAACGAAATAATAGCACCACTGCCAATCAAAACGTCCGCTATCTCCAACAATCCTTAGTTGAAAACGGATATCCCGTCGCAACTGATGGATTCTTCGGCCCAAAAACCGAAGAAGCAGTCATCAGATTTCAAAAGGAAAATCAGATTGCTGTTGATGGCATTGTTGGCCCTCAAACTTGGAGTCTATTAGGCGCTTGTTATACAGGTGAACCCGGATGTTAAATCCAAGTTAACTAATCCTAGGCGCACGGGTAGCAAGAAACTGGGTTGTTTCACTGCAATACTTCTTTTTCGCCCCCAGAAACGCTAAAAAACCTGGTGGTTGAGCGAAGCCGAAACCTCGTTTATGCCCGTTAAAAGTGCATCCAGGAGTATTAACTAACATCTTTTCCCCACTTCTCTACTTTTAAACAACTTGCAAACAACCAATGGAGAATCAAACCATGCAAACCACAAACGCAATTCGTACTGAATTACCTTCCTGCCGTTATTTTCCCATACTAAAACGCAACGATGGTGTCACGCAAAATGAGGACGTTCGCTACCTTCAGCGACTCTTGAACACCAAGGGATTTTCTTTAAATACTGATGGAGGATTCGGCCCGAAAACCCAACAAGCCGTTATCAATTTTCAAAACCAACAACAAATCGTTGCTGATGGCATTGTCGGCCCTAAAACTTGGAATAAATTGGGTGTTTGTACAACTATATTTTAAAGTTTGTGCAACCATGTGTTAAACAGAGTAGGGCGTGCAGTGTGCGCCCTATTTTTCTGTCGAAGTTTCCACCCCACACCACCCCTCCGGGGCTCCGTACATTCGATACTTGCGAGAGCGTTTGAAATACAGCATTGCTACCCGATCGTCTGGATTGATTTGTAAAATATTCTGAAATACTTTTTGGGCGGCAACAAATTTTTGCTCGTAGTAAAAATTGAGGGCTTCTTGAAAAACCTCCGCAGTTTGCTGCTTGAGTACAATGCTTTCCTCTGTTTCTGTATCGTAAATTTCAAACACCGACACAGCATTTGTCTTTCCTTTCACCGTTACTCGATCGACAAATCTGTACTTATATTTTTCTGGATCGTCTAGGCGATCGATAATTGCACCGCTAACTAGAATGCCCGCGCCGTAAACCTTAGTCAATCCTTCCAAACGAGACGCGAGATTCACCGCATCAGCAATCACCGTACTTTCCATCCGTTCTCGTTCGCCGATGGTACCCAACATCAAATTGCCCGCGTGCAAACCGACGCCGATCGCGATCGGAAACAAGCCATTTTTTTCTCGCTGCTGGTTATAGAGATTTACTTCTTTCTGCATATCAATTGCTGCTCGCACACCATCTTCAGGGGATGTAGGAAACAGTGCCATTACTGCATCACCAATGTATTTGTCAATAAACCCGTTATTTTTCCTAATTGCAGGGCTAACCCTTCCCAAGTAAGTATTAATAAATGTAAAATTTTCATCCGGTGTCATATTTTCGGAAAGCGCAGTAAACGAGCGAATATCAGCAAACAGCACTGTCATATCTCTTTCCTGATGTTCGCCTAATTTTACTTCAATAATACTCGGCTTTTCCAGCAAGTTTAGAAAATCGTGCGGCACAAACCTGCCGTAGGCTGCATTCAGTTTTGCTAGGCGAATTTGCGTATTAATTCTCGCCAACAATTCCTTTTTTATAAAAGGTTTAGTTACATAATCATTGGCTTCTAAGTTAAAAGCTTCTACCAAGTCAGTAGTTAGATTTTTTGCCGTCAGCATCAGAATCGGCATTTCTAAAGGCGAGTATTTTTTGCGGACTTCTCGACATACTTCATAACCCGTCATCTGCGGCATCATTACATCAAGTAAAATTAAGTCCGGCTTAAATCCTGATTCAATCAGATTTAAAGCTTCTAAGCCGTTGCTCGCTTGAGTAATTTCGTAGTTGGCTAGAGAAAGACTGTTGATGATGACATGAATATTAATCGGCTCATCATCAACTACCAAAATTTTTAATTTTTCACTTTCTAGCGACTCGGTATTGTCTAATACCTGAGAATTTATTATAGAGGATTGGCGGGCTAGTTCAGGAGTAATAAAAATGGGAGAACCCTCGGTTAAACGCGGCTGTATGCTGCTAAATTCCGGTTGACTCTCAGATACGGGCAAAGTAAAGGTGAACTGGGAACCGACGCCTACAGTTGAAGATACCGAAATTTTACCTCCGTGCAATTCCACTAATTGCTTGGCAACAGTTAACCCTAAACCCGTGCCGCCATATTCTCTAGCAGTGGAACCGTCAGCTTGTTCAAAGGATTCAAAAATTCGCTCTAATTTATCTTCGGGGATGCCAATACCGGTGTCAGATACACTAATCGCTAATTGGGAATTAGGCAGTGATTGTGCGTTGCCCGTTACCAATTCTGCTGAAATTTCAACTCTGCCGCTTTCGGTAAATTTAATTGCATTGCCGATTAAGTTGTAAAGTATTTGCTGCAAGCGATTCTCGTCTGCTGCTATTGGCGGCAATTCAGGAGCGACTGAGTTAATCAACTGCAAGTTTTTTTTGCCTACTAATGGCTGAGACAAAGTGAGAATTACAGAGACTATTTCTCGAATACCGACTGACTTAATTTGCAGTTCTATCGTTTTGTGTTTTAGCTGAGAAAAGTCCAGAAGATCGTTAATTAAAGAAGACAATCTTTTGCCCGATGATGAAATTAAAGCTAAGTTAAAATTTGTTGGTTCTGGCAGTTGTCCAGTAGCACCGTCTATTAAAGATTCTGCAATACCAATAATGCCGTTGAGCGGAGTGCGGAGTTCGTGGGAAGTATTGGCTAAAAATTCGTCTTTCAGTTTGTCGAGTCGCTGCAATTCGGTATTTTTAGTTTCTAATGCAGTAAAAGATGCTTGCAGTTGTTGTGCCATGCTGTTAAAAGCAGCGGCAAGTACGCCCAATTCGTCGGATCGATCGAGCTTGACAGTTTGGTCAAATTGTCCTTCAGATAAAGCTATTGCTGCATTTTTTAATTTTATAAGAGGTTTGATAATCCAGCGAGAAGTGAGAATTCCTAACACACTTGCCATGCCCAAAGCTGCCAGACATAGCAACACTGTAGTTCGGTTGCCCGCATGAATTTGTTCCATAAAGTCGGCTTCGGGAACGACAACGACAATCAGCAAATCTAAACCCTTGTCGTCTTGAAATGGCAGGACTTTTAAAAATTTCTGCTGGCCGTTGATTTCAACATTTATTTGCTGCGATTTTGTAATTTGGTGCAAGTTTTGAAAGTGACTTTCTAAATATTTAGCTGTAGTTTGCGTTACTGCGTCGCTGCTTTCTGTAACTTTAAACAGTTCTTTTTGACCGTTTTGGGTGCGGAAAGGTTTTTCGGCTGTGGAAGTTGCCAGCAGCGTGCCGTTTCTTTCGATAATAAAAGTTTGACCAGATTTACCTATTTTGAGGCTGTTTAAAAATTGACCGATACTGTCGAGACGCAAAGCAGCAATTAATACTCCTTCTAGCTGTTTCTGGCTGTTGTAAACTGGTTGCAGCGCGCTGAGGAGTAAGGTGGGTTCTAGGAAGGATATATAAACTGAACTCCAAGTTGGTTTGGCTTCTAGAGCCGCATAGGCGTAGGAAGGGTGCTGTCGGATGTCGAAGTTTTTAACGGAGGCGGCTACTGTCGTGCGATCGCCCGTATCATTAGTATTGTAAGAATAAAAATTAAAATTTGTAGAAGGCCCCGATGCGTTAATCAATAAAGTGCCATTAGACATCTTTTCGCCAGTGCGATATTCTCCATCTTGATTAGCGATCGATGTAAAATTGATATAAGGATATAATTGCACTTGTCGCCATAGATACTTTTCCCAAGCTGACAAGTCTTTCATGTTCACAAAACCGAGTTTCACCGCATCCAGCTTGCTTTGATTGATTTGGTGCGGAGTTTGCAGATAAGTTCTCAAATTTTGCTCGATGCGATTGCTCACCTCCCCCATCAACTGATCCGCAAGGTCATTCACTGCTCTTTGAGAGTTCCTAAATGATAAGTATCCTACAATACCCACCGCTGCAAATACTTGCAAGACAAAGGGAACTATGAGTACAGTTTGCAGCGTTGCTTTTCTTGAAAGTTTTGCCACTAAGTGCTTGAGAGAAAGAGTGGACATAACATTAGTTTAGGTTGAAAAACCCAGTTAATACTTGGAGCTAGTTCTTACCGCTGGTAAGTATTATAAACCATTTTGTACTTAAACACAACTTACACAAGGAAGACGCGATATCGGTTCTACAATCTTTCATCTTATACCAAATTATTAAAAGTCAAAGCGAACCGTAGAGACACGGCATTTCCGTGTGCTCGTCCCCGCGCCGGACAAGGCATTTCCCTGTCCCTACCGATGTTCACATACAATATATCTGTATCACTACTTTTCATCCAAAGCTTCTATCCCCGACTATCCTTGTGGCACTCCAGACATTCCATTATTTAGAGAGCGCTGAGAGTAAATTGCTGCTAAGGAATGAGAATTAAATAACTTCCACTCTTGAAAGTGGGATGGGCGTCTCGCCCGTCCAAAAAGGACGGGCGGGAGGCCCATCCCACAATAACAATTAAAATTGTAAGTTATTTAATTCGCGATCCTAACTTATCTTGAGGCTTTCTTTCGCAAATCTTATTGAATAATTTTTGCGTCTAAGTAAAATTTTTCTCGAAATAAAGCTCCAGACATTTTTGAAATTCACCAGCAGTTGCCTGTTTTAGTTGAATGCTTGGTTCTGTTTCTGCATCATACAGAATATTCCAGGTTTATGAATTATACCGCGCTCTCACGGGGTTTATTTACAGTTCTCGCATCTTAACTGATTCTGTTGATCGAAACCCGGTTTATCCGTACTAAATATACATAAAATATGCTGTAAAATATTGAACAAGTAGGTTTTGCTGACGGAAAATATTGCAACTTTTTTTTTACACAATTTATATTATGTGCGCTTACTTCCGGCTGTTAAAAAAGGTTTAATTAAGAATAAAATATTGGCTCGCTGCCCCTGAAATTAGCCACAAAATTAAGCTATATTATAGCAGATTTCAGGAAAGTGATATTTGCTATGGCTGACTCTATTGCTCGTCGCTTGGAACAATACACGGTAAAACGATCGCACGAAGTTTTAATCGTCAAGGCCGAAATTGACGGCGAATTCGATGAAATTGCTATTTTTAAAGGCTTTTCTAGCTCCCTGACGCGATCGACCGCGAGCGATCCAGAGGTTCCTGTTTTGCCGGAGGAAGCAAAAATCATCAGTATCGATCGCGTGGAGAGTCCCTACAATCCAAATAACCCCCGCTATCTTCAGCAGGGGTTATCTTGGGAAACAATGCAATCTCTATTGTCCGAGGCGGGAGTTTAGGGCGGACACGAGTAAATTTGGGCGGGCACGGGGGCACCGCCCCTACTGAGAAATCTCGCTTTTACCTGAGTCTTGATCCCCCTCGCATCCCCCTTAATAAGGGGAGTAGGGGTTGACTTTGAGTAGGATCTTGTTCCCCCCTTACTAAGGGGGGTTAGGGGGGATCGAGGCCTTACCGTCAGACAGCAGACTGATACTAGGTTTGACGTGTTTTTTGACACCAATGGGGCAGTGCCGTGTTCCTATTCTATATCTTGTACTTCACCCAAGGGAGAAATGCTAGAGCGTGCCGCCGGCAGCTTGGAAACGAGCTCTCGCGCGTTTGATTGCTTGCTTAGCTTGAATTTGCTCTTGCAAAGTGCCGGTAGTAGCCTTTTGCAAACGAGCTTCTGCTTCGGTGTAAGCAGTACGAGCAGCTTCTTTATCAATGGTTTCGCCTTTTTCAGCGCCGTTGACAAGAATAGTAACTTTGTTTTCTTGGATTTCTGCAAAGCCGCCCATCAGAGCAATAGACACCCATTCCTTGCCGGGACGGACGCGCATCACTCCGGTATCCAAAGCTGTCAACATTGGAGCGTGACCGCTCAAGATACCCAGTTGGCCTGTGGTGCTCGGCAGAATTACTTCTTCAGCATTAGAATCCCAAACAGTTTTGTCTGGGGCCACTACGCGCACAGTTAATGTCATAAATTGTCCTTAGTCATTAGTCATTAGTCAGCAGTCAGCAGTCAGCAGTAATTAGTAATTAGTCATTAGTCAGCAGTCAGCAGTCAGCAGTCACTTAGTTGTTAACAGTTAAAAGTTAACAGTTAACAACTAATGACCAATGACTAATGACCAATGACTAATAACTCATGACTAAAATTACTTGGCGTCAGCCTTCATTTTTTCAGCTTTGGCGATCGCCTCGTTGATATCGCCCACCAAATAGAAAGCTTGTTCTGGTAACTCATCAAGTTCGCCAGCCAAAATCATCTGGAAGCCCTTAATGGTGTCTGCCAGCTTGACGTACTTGCCGGGGGAACCGGTGAACACTTCAGCCACAAAGAACGGTTGAGACAAGAACCGTTCAATTTTGCGAGCGCGAGAAACTGTCAAGCGGTCATCTTCCGACAGCTCATCCAAGCCCAAAATTGCAATAATGTCTTGCAATTCCTTATAGCGTTGCAGAGTTGACTGCACCTGACGAGCAACACCATAGTGCTCTTCGCCGACAACGCTAACTTGCAACATCGTAGACGTAGAATCCAGCGGGTCAACCGCAGGATAAATCCCCTTCGCAGCCAAGCCGCGAGACAACACAGTTGTAGCGTCCAAGTGAGCAAAAGTCGTAGCCGGTGCGGGGTCAGTCAAGTCATCCGCAGGTACGTACACAGCTTGAACTGAAGTAATCGAACCTTCGGTAGTCGAAGTAATCCGTTCTTGCAAGTCGCCCATGTCTGTACCGAGAGTCGGCTGATATCCCACAGCCGAAGGCATCCGACCCAACAGAGCCGATACCTCAGAGCCCGCTTGCACAAACCGGAAGATATTGTCAATGAACAGCAGCACGTCTTGCTTGCTGACATCACGGAAGTATTCGGCCATCGCCAGAGCCGACAGGCCCACGCGCATCCGAGCACCAGGCGGCTCGTTCATTTGACCGTAAACCAGAGCAATTTTTGACTTGCTGCGGTCTTCTTCGTTAATAACCCCCGACTCGATCATTTCTTTGTAGAGGTCATTACCTTCGCGGGTGCGCTCGCCCACACCACCGAACACGGACACGCCACCATGAGCCTTGGCGATGTTGTTCACGAGTTCCATCATAATCACGGTTTTGCCGACGCCTGCGCCACCGAACAAACCGATTTTGCCGCCGCGACGGTAGGGGGCCAGCAGGTCAATCACCTTGATCCCGGTTTCAAACACCGAAGGCTTGGTTTCCAGTTCGGTGAAAGCCGGCGGGTTGCGGTGGATGGGCATACTTTCGGAAGTATTGACCGGGCCGAGGTTGTCTACGGGTTGACCGATGACGTTAAAAATCCGGCCGAGAGTTGGGATTCCGACTGGAACTTGGATCGATTCCCCGGTATCTACTACTTCCATGCCACGCACCAAGCCGTCGGTGGTACTCATGGAAACTGCACGCACTTGGCTGTCTCCGAGCAGTTGTTGAACTTCGCAGGTAACAGCAATGTCTTGACCTGCTTCGTTTTTGCCGGAAATCGTGAGAGCGTTATAGATTTGGGGCAGTTTGCCGCCTGGGAATTTTACGTCTACAACCGGCCCAATGATTTGGGTGATGTAGCCTACGTTCGTTTTTTCTGCGGTGGATACCATGAATAGTGCCTTTGTTAGGATGCTATTTTTCCCGTTATGGAAAAAGTCTTAACATTTAGAAATGCTATTCCTCAGATTACCACTGAACAGACGCACTATTTAGATTTGTATGGGTCTGGTTAAGAGTCATTTTTATGGTTACTGCCCTCGCTTTTTTTTCCTGCGAGCCGCAGCCAAAGCCCCGATCCCCAGGATAGTCCCGAATACTGTGACTGGTTCGGGGACTGGTTCGGGGGCTGGTTCGGGGACTGGTTGGGGGACTGGTTGGGGGACTGGTTGGGGGGCTAACTGAGCCAACACGGTGAAGTCGTTGAAGTCTAGCTTGGTTCCTGGTTCGGCATCGTCGAAGGAGATTTTTGTGCCATTAGCCAGTTCGGCCATTGTGAGGGATGAAAATTGCTCTGGGCCTTTACCGCCGTTGATGTTTGCAAAGGAGCCACTGGAGTTGTTGGGGAGCACAAAGTTACCTAACACAGCAAGCTGACATCCCGCCACCAGACATTCATCTCTTCGGAACTGGGTGCCAGCGGCCCGCCATTGGGAGCTGTTCATGAAGGTGCTTGACGAGACGTATTGCGCGAGAGGGTTGCCACTGCCGGTGTCGCTCCACAGCAGCAGGGCATAAATTTGATCCTTCAAAAATCTGAAGTTTTGGGTGATGGAGCCGTTTTCGGAGGTGACTGCGTTGCCGAAGGTTCCTTTCCAGTTGTTGGCAGAGCCGTTATCTGAGGGTGTAGTCTCGTAAAACAGTCTGGCGATGTTGGTGTAGCCATTGTTTTGTGGCTCAGCAGCTTTGGCTGCTACCCACAAGCTGGACTGGTAAGAGTTGTGAGATTCTAGGAATGTGAACTCTACATTGGTATCTTGATCGAACTGGATGCCGTCGGTGCCAAACATGAAAGCTCGGACGGGCAGGCAGATGCTGAGCAACATTGTGGTTGCCAAGCTGGCGACTGTAAAAGATGTTTTTTTGACTAGCGTTAAGGTAGTCATAACCCTGATTCCTCCTGTATTGTTAGGTAGTTAGGCCCAAAATGCCCTAAATGCCATGTTGCCGTGACGCGAATAGACGATCGCGAGACTGCGATATTTAGGACGATCGTCAAACCTGAAGAAGAGGCTCCACACCAGTGAATATACATACATATCTCACTTAAGGGTGTTTTGCAGTAAATGAGTGCTTCTTCTAAGAGTTTTCACTGACACTAGATTGGCACAGTTTAATCTGTAACAGCAAGATTTTCATCCGGCCTAGACTTCCAAGCTACTACATTTACTTGGTTTCGGTAACTGTCTAAAGTTGAGTGCAAGACTTGCCTATATTGGCTTTCATCAAAAATACATAAAAATTTTACTCGATCTTTATGAAGTTTTGGTAAAGTTCCTCCATAAAATATAAAGTTTTTGAGAGAAAGTCGGCTGTTCGGTTAGTTGCTCCTGAAAGCGGGCTGCAAGCTGCTCGCCCGATGCAGAAAGAAGCGGGAGCGCCGGCGAGTAGGGATTTGAGCGAGTTTTTTGCTACTTTAAGCAAGATGTATAACAGGCGAGCGATACTTACGTAGTTTTGACTAAAATTCCGAGTTTTTTAAACCCCTAAACCTCGCGTTATGTGCCATATTTTCCGCCACAGTCCCGAACAAATTAACCCGGTTGTTTAAGGTAATTGTGGTAAGGAAGCAGTGAAAGTCAAAAAAAGAAACCAAGTTTGATTTACCTCGCATGATTCCTAGTAAAAAAAAAATATGTAAATCATACTAAGGCTCGCGAATTAAATAACTTACAATTTTAATTGTTATGGTGGGATGGGCGTCCCGCCCGTCCAAAAAGGACGGGCGGGACGCCCATCCCACTTTCAAGAGTGGAAGTTATTTAATTCTCATTCCT